>NZ_VTHL01000020.1:0-96164 GCF_008271285.1 Hymenobacter lutimineralis
TGCTCGTTCAGCCGGTGCTTAAAGATGCACCACGTCCGCATCCAACTTGTTATTGACGAGCATAACCGGCAATGCGAACAGAAACGAACATTCAGCAAAACCACCTTTTAGACCACCGCCAAATAACTAAAAAAAAAATTCAACCTGTTGTTTATCAATTCTTTAAACACAAAGATTAGTTCTTCAAAAACAAATGTATCAACACATAAAAGTGAAATAATCACACCTTCTCTTCTATACACCCTACTCTATCGGTATCCGGTACATCACGTCGGTAGCTCCCCCAAACAGCCCGTACCCCTTCTGCACATTCGAGGCCAGCGGGGCCGGCTCCGCGAAGGGGTTGCCGTAGCTTTCCTCGTAGCGCTGCACCGACTGGTAGAAGTCGTACGCTTCCCGGGTGATGGTGCTGATGGTTACTTCCACGAAGGCCGGCGCAGGAATACCCGGGTTTGTCGGGTTGTAGCCGCCCGTAAAGTAGCCCTGCACGTTCTGCCCCAGCACGATGGTGCGGCCGTTCACGTTCAGGTCGGCGTATACTTCGGGCCGGGAGTTGTAGCTGGCCGATAGCCGGAACCGCTCAACGTCCACCCCACTGTCGTTTTCGTCCTCATCCCGGTAATCAGGTCCCAGCGGCCCCCAGAAGCGGCCATTGGCATCCAGCACCCGGGCCGTGGCCAGGTAGTAGTCGGCGGTGGCGCCGTTGTCGGGCACGTTCACCGTGAGGCGGCCCGCAAAGGCGTATTCTCCCTGGTCGGTGGTGCGGCGAACAAAGGAAGCCTCACTGATGGTGGCCGGAGCGGGTAGGGCCATAGTACTTTCCGCCGTTTCCAGGCCCGGCAGGGTCGCCCGCAGCGTATAGCGCTGGCCCGGCTGCCCCGCAAAGCCGTTGCGGGGCACGTAGTAAGCGTCGAGGCTGTCCTGGGTAGTGGGGTTGTAGTAGCGGTACCGCCCCCGGAATTGCTCCACCACCTGGCCATTTGCGTCCAGCAGTTCCACCACCGCATTCACCGGCTGCCGCACCGGCTTGGTGTTGAAGTTCGACTGGCTGACGCTTACCGTCAGAAGGCGGTGGGGGTACGTCTGCCAGTACAGGGAGTCGGGTTGCTGGTTGCTGAGCACGTAGCTGAGGGCCAGGCGGGGCGTATGCTCGGGGGCCGGGATATCTACGGTGGTTTCGCAGCTGGCCAGCCCCAGCAGTGCTGCCAGCGGCAGCCATTGAGCTATAGTTTTCATAGCAGCGGCGTTAGAAGCGGAAGCTTTTGCTGAAGGACGGAATGATGGGAAACAGCGAAATCTGCCGGTAGGAAGACTTCTCGACTTCGTTGCCATTCTGATCGGTGCGGCCCTCCCGCAGGTACAGGAAATAGGGGTTTTTGCGGCTGTAGGCGTTGTAGAGGGAGAAGCTGTTCACAACTTCTCCCCAGCGTTTCTTCTTGGTATGGCTCAGGTCCAGGTCCATGCGGTGGTAGGCGCGCATGCGGTAGGAGTTGCGCGGGCCGAAGTCGTCGTACTGGTCGTACACGCCCAGGCGGTAGCGCCCTTCCGAAAGGGTTACCCCGTTGCCGGTGCCGTACACCCACGTGCCGGAGAGCAACAGGTTTTCCTTGAGTTTGTGAATAACCACCAGGGAGGCATCGTGGCGCCGGTCGTACTTAAAGGGGAACAGCCGGCCCTGGTTCAGGGCCGCAAACTTCCGCTCGCTCCAGGCCAGCGTGTAGCCAATCCAGCCGGTGGTGCGGCCGCTCTTCTTTTGCAGGAAGATTTCCCCGCCGTAGGCCCAGCCCCGGCCGCTGGTCACCTGGTTTTCCCAATTGCTGTCGGTAGTACCCAGGAAGCTGGCGCCTTCCCGGTACTCAATCAGGTTGTGCATGGGCTTGTAGTAGGCCTCCAGGCTCAGCTCGTAGTCCTGGTCGTGGTGGCGCAGGGTGCGGGCGGCACCGACGCTCAGCTGCTGGGCGCGCTGGGGCTTTACGCGGGCCGTGGAGGGCACCCACAAATCGGTGGGCAGCCCAATGCCGCTGTTGGCCAGCAGGTGAATGTACTGGGTAGTGCGGGCGTACGAGGCTTTAAATGCCCACTCGGGAGTGAGCAGGAACCGGGCCGCCAGCCGCGGCTCCAGCGACGGGTACAGCTTGCCATCCACCAGAAAGCCGTTCAGGCGCACGCCCCCGTTCACCTTCAGCCGCTCACTCACGCGGTAGTCGTCTTCGGCGTAGAGCGAGGCCTCGTGCGCGCCCAGCTGGGCCACCGAGTTCAGGGCCTCCGCCTCCACCGAGCCCTTGGCCTGAATGGCGCCCGGCTTAAAGGAGTGCAGGATGTACTGGCCCCCGGCCCGGATGTAGTGGTCCGGCGAAGGCAGGTAGTCCAGGTCCGATTTCAGGCTCACGTCCCGGATGTTGGTGAAGTAGCGCAGGCTGAACTTGTCGGTCTCGCCCTGGTTGCGGCTCTCCTCCTCCACCCCAATGTTGAACTGGTACTTGCTGTAGGTGAGGTGGGTATTGAGAAACAGCTGGTTGTTGAGCACCCGGTTCCAGCGCAGGGCCGAGGTAAGGTTGCCCCAGCCCAGCCCCGCCTTGTTGCTGTTGTAGTCCTCGTCTTGGTACTTGTCGCGGATGCGGGAGTAAAACTTGTCGTAGCCCGTGTAGGCGCTCAGGTACACCCGGTCACGGGAGCTGATTTTCCAGTTGAGCTTGCCGTTCAGGTCGTGGAAGAAGTAGCCTAGGGAGCCGCTGCTGTTCTCACTCGACAGCCCCGCCTTAATCAGCGGCTGGGCCAGAATGTCGATGTAGGTGCGGCGGGCCGAGAAGATAAAGGAAGCCGTATCTTTCTTGATGGGGCCTTCCAGCGTGATTTTGGAGGCAATAAGGCCCACGGCCCCCTCCCCGTGGAATTTCTCCATGTTGCCTTCCTTCATAGAAATATCCAGCACCGACGACAGGCGCCCCCCGTAGCGGGCCGGAAAGCCCCCCTTGATCAGCTCTACGTTGTTGAGTGCATCGGCATTGAACACGGAAAAGAAGCCGAACAAGTGAGCCGCATTGTACACCGGCGTACCGTCCAGCAAGATCAGGTTCTGGTCGGGGGAGCCGCCGCGCACGTACAGGCCGCTGGTGCCTTCGCCCCCGCTTTGTACGCCGGGCAGCAGTTGCAGCACCTTCAGCACATCGGTTTCGCCGAGCAGGGCGGGCAGGGTTTTGATTTGGGTGATGGGCACGTTGATGGTACCCATGCGCGTGCTCTGCGCAATTTTCTCTTCCCGGCTGCCCACCACTTCTACCCCGGCCAGCTCCGCCGACAAGGGCTGCAGCCGGAAATCGTGGGTCTGGCTGGCCTTGGCCGGCGCCGCCCACCGCCCCTTCTGGTAGCCCAGGTAGCTCACCACCAGGCGCACCGAGTCGGCGGAGGCGGGCAGCGTGAGCGAGTAAAACCCGTAGGTATTGGTGGCCGTGCCCTGGCCCGAGGACGGGTGCACCACCGCCACCCCAATCAGGTTTTCGCCAGTAGCGGCGTCGCGCACGTAGCCACTAATGGTTTGCTTTTGCTGAGCCTGGACAAAGCCCGGCACGAGCAGCAGGCCCAGCAGCCAGCCGCGTAATGGTTGTTTCATAGCGTAGAGTAGAGGTAGCAGAGCGTAGCAAACGGGGAGCAACTTGCCTTTGGCAAGAGCCCCCGCCGGGCTGGCGGGTTGCAACCGGCTCAGCACTTTTATGGGCTTTCGAAGCGTATTACCGCCTTTACAGAAAAAAGCCAGGCGCAATATTCCGTAAGTATCAGCTCGTTGCGCGGCAGCAAAAAGCCCCCGACACCGCACGGTCATCGGGGGCTTTTTGCTGCTCAGCGCATCGAAGGGCCCGACGCAGCCAGCTGGCTGCCTATTTTTTCTGGTAGGCGGCGTTCAGGTCGGCCAGTACTTCCTTGGTGATGTTGATGTCTTTGCGGCCGTAGGCAATAGCCCCGCCGGGCGCCGAAATCAGGATGAGGCGGTAGCCGTTGGCTTTTCCGTAGGCTTCCACCTGTTTATCTACCCGGTCCAGCACTTGCTTGGTCATGCGGGCTTCTTCCTCGGCGGCCTGCTGCTGCAGCTTCTGTTGCTCCTGCCCGCCTTTCACGCGCTGCATCTCCAGCTGCTGCTCGGTAGCGGCGCGCTGCTCCTGAGTGAGGGCGCCAGCCGTTTGCTGGTACTTCTGCACGGCGCTCTGAAACTGGCGGCCAATGGCGTCGTTCTGGGCGCTCCAGCGCTTTACTTTAGCCTCGAAGCTCTTCTTGGCCTCCTTCATGGCCAGGTAGCCTTCCAGCAGTTTTTCTGATTCCACGTAGGCGACTTTATCCGTATCGGCTACGGCTTCCAGGGCGGTGGTAGCCTGGCTGGTAGAGTCGGTGCTCACGGCCACTTTGCGGGCCGGGGCCGGCGTGGCGGCGGGCTTGCTGGCGAAGTGCAGGTAAAACAATACGGCCACCGCAATGACCAGTACCGCATCGATGACGAGGCGAAGGGGGTTATTCATTCGTGAAAAAAGAAGAAAACGAGAAATCAGCCCAATAACGGCTACCCAAAGAAACGGAAAATGCGGTAAGCTCCCGCATTTCGCTGCCCGGATATCTTTCTCGCCGCTGTTAAGCTACTGCCGGAGTGGCCGGGGCGTCGGGCTCATCGTCCTCCGGCTCGGGTTCCGAGAAACGCAAGGGCTTTTCCTCGAAAGGCGGGCTCAGATCCACCCGGCTCGGGGCTGCATCGGTGCGCCCCACGTGCAGCAAAGCGTCGCCCTGGTTGACGACGGGCATGTGGTTGAGGCCCACCACGTAGCCACTGACAATAGACTCCAGCTTCACCGACATTTCACCGTAGGGGTCGGTGATGGTGCCGAATACCTGGCCTTTCTCCAGGTAAGCGCCCAGCGGCACCTCACTGCGAAACAGGCCCGCAAACTTGGCCCGCAGCCAGGTATGACGCGGGCAGATGATGCTGGGCCGGGCCGGCGGCGCCGCGGATGGGGCCATGCCCAAGTGGTGCAGCACCCGAAACGTCCCGGCCATAGCCAGCTCAATGCCGGCCTCGTCAAACCGCAGCGACTCCCCCGTTTCGTACACGATAATGCGCCGGCCTTCCCGCATGGCCGCCTCGCGCAAGGAGCCGGGCCGCAGCCCGGAGTGCAAGGTAAACGGGGCCGCAAAGGCCGCCGCCAGCGCATCCGTCTCGGGGTCCTCGCCCAGCAGGCAGCGCACCTGGGAGCTGTTGGAGCGGGCCGCCCCGCCCGTATGAAAGTCGATGCCGTAGTCGACCAGGGGCATGATTTCGCGCATGAAGCGGTGGGCCACGCGGCTGGCCAAGGACCCGCGCGGGTTACCCGGAAACGAGCGGTTGACATCTTTGCCGTCGGGCACTTCGCGGGAGAAGTTCAGGAAGCCGTAAATATTGAGCAGGGGAATGGCAATGATGGAGCCTCGCAATGGCTGCAGCAGCTCCCGCCGGATCAGGCGCCGGATGGTTTCAATGCCGTTCACCTCGTCCCCGTGCATGCCGGCCATCAGCAGCACCGTAGGCCCCGGTACCGTAGAGCGGTACACGTTCACCGGCACATCGATAACGGTGCCGGAAGGCAGCTTGGAAATCACCAGCCGCGTAGTCACCCGCTCCCCTGGTTTGATGGTAAGGCCGTTGAGGTGGAAGTCGGCGGGCGGAGCAAAGGTGGCGGATGAGAGCATGCAGCAGGAAATAAGGCAGGGATAAGGCGCAGTACGCTGGCCGAATCAGAATACGGAATGTACGCTACGGCCGTCAATCCAGCACTATACGCCCAGCCCGCAGGGCTTAGGAACTTTGCTTATATCATCGTGGGAAACGGCTCAAAGCAACACCCTTCTTGCTGAGGTCTGACCGCGGTTACCTTAGCAATAGAACGCCTCTGCGGGGTCCCAATGGCAAAATGAGTAAGCAATGCTTTGGGGGCAGATCTACTCTACCACCAAGCGGGCCGTGCGGGCGGGCTGTGCGGGCGCGGTGGCCTGCAGCAAATAGAGGCCGGGGGCCAGACCCCGCACCGAGAGGCGCGGCCCCCGGCCGGTACGCACCTGCCGCCCCTGGGTATCGAGCAGGCGCAGGCTAGCGTTTGTGGGTAGCTCGGGCAGGCTCACATAGTCGTGGGCGGGGTTGGGAGCCAGGTGCAGGGCGGCGGTGTAGGCGGTGGGTGTGGTAACGGTGGGCAAGGAGCCAAAGATGAGCAGGGGCACGGGGCTGTATGCCTGCTGGCCATTACCAAGTTGACCGCCGGCGTTGTTTCCCCAGCCCCAGAGGGTGCCGTCAGTGCGGATAGCCAGGGTATGTGTAGATCCTGTCTTCACTTCTTGCCACGTTGTAGCCGTGCCCAGTTGTACGGGGGTAGTATGGTTCGGCAACAAGTCGCCGAGCTGGCCCGCGCGGTTATCTCCCCAAGTCCACAAAGTGCCATCGGTGCTGATAGCCGTCGAATGATGGTTATAGGCACTTACACTGTACCAAGTAGCATCTGTGCCAATTCGCTCAGGCATGGCCCGGTTTGTAGTGGTTCTATCCCCTAGCTGCCCCCGACTATTGTTTCCCCAGGCCCACAGCGACCCATCAGTGCGCACCGCCAGCGTGTGCGCTATGCCAGCACTTACGCTTTGCCAGTTAGTAGCGGTGCCTATCTGCACGGGCGTAGCCCGGTTGGTAGTGGTACCATCGCCCAATACCCCGCCGGTGTTACCTCCCCAAGCCCAGAGCGTACCATCGGTACGGATAGCCACGGTGTAGCCCGTGCCCGCCGCAACACTTTGCCACCTGGTAGCAGCACTTACTTGTTGGGGCGTCGTTTGAATAGTAGCTGAGCCACCCTCCGGAACACGACCCCACGTCCACAGCGACCCATCTGTACGGATTGCATCGGTGTGCATCTCGCCAACCGCTACAGCTTTCCAGTTGGTAGCGGTGCCCACTTGCGTAGGGGTACTTCGGCTGGTCGTGGTACCATCACCCAGCTCACCGTAAAAATTGAATCCCCAGGTCCACAGGGTGCCATCGGACCGGATGGCGGCGGATTGATTAATACCAGCAGCTACACTTTTCCAGGTCGGGCCGACTGCTATTTGCGTGGGAGTAGACTGGCCTTCGTTGGGAGTACCATTACCGAGCTTACCAAAGCTATTAGAGCCCCAGGTCCATAAAGAGCCGCCGGCCTGGACACCCATCGTGTATTCATTGCCCGCGCTAATGCTTTGCCAGGTGGCCGCGTTACCTATCTGCATAGGCAATACCCGGGTATTTCTGGGCAGAGCCGGAAAGCCTACCTGGCTGTCCGTGTTGTTGCCCCAGGCCCAGAGGGTACCATCCGTGCGCCAGGCAAGGGTCTGCGTGCTGGAGGAAACGTAGCTCCACGTCTTGGCCGTGCCAACCTGCACTGGGGTAAGGTGGTTGGTAGTAGTCCCATCCCCAAGCTGGCCGACGTCATTGCCTCCCCACCCCCACAGCGTACCATCCTGCCGGATAGCCAAGGTGTAGCCGCGGCCAGCGCTGGCGCTTTGCCAGTTGGTAGCCTTGCCAATCTGTACCGGGGCCCTGCGGTCGGTGGTGGTCCCATCCCCGAGCTGGCCGGCCCCGTTGAGGCCCCAGGCCCAGAGCGTACCATCCGTCCGGATGGCTACCGTGTGGTTGTCCTTGCAGCTGATGCTTTGCCAGGTGGTAGCCGTGCCTATCTGCACGGGCGCGGTCCGGTCGGTGGTGGTACCATCGCCCAACTGCCCGAGTTGGTTCTTACCCCAGGCCCAGAGGGTACCATCGGTACGGAGGGCTACCGTGTATAGAAAGCCGGTACTCACGCTTTTCCAGTTGGTAGCCGTTCCTACCTGTACCGGGGCATTACGGTCAACAGTAGTGCCGTCTCCCAGCACTCCCCCGTAATTATATCCCCAGCCCCAAAGCGTACCATCGGTTCGGATAGCTACGGTGTGCCAGGAATTGGCGCTGACACTTTGCCAGTTAGTGGCCGTACCTATCTGCACCGGCGTTTTGCGCATAGTCCGGGTACCATCGCCAAGCTGGCCGGTATTAGCTCCCCAGGCCCAGAGGGTACCATCGGCCCGGATGGCCATGGTATAATATTCGCCCGCACCTACCGTGCGCCATAAGGAGGTTCCTACCTGCGTCGGCTCGCTCTGCACAGAAGCACTACCGATACCCAACTGCCCATAAGTATCATCTCCCCAGGCCCACAAGGTTCCGTTGGGATGAATGAAGAGTGAATGATTGGTTCCAGCGGCCAGCTCCTGAGCCTGGGCAGCGTGCCGGCCACCGCCCAGAAGTACCGCCAAAACAGTCAGTAAACGGAAAGAGGTGCGGATAAACCGAACACGGGTAGCGGATAAGTGCTGCATAAACATAAATAATGAGGCCGGTAGCATTACCGGCCTCGAAACTAATGAAATACCCGGGGGATACGGCTCTCCTATTGCCGGTATTTTACCCAGTGGCAACCCGCTTTAGTCTGCCTGGGTATCGGGCATGGCCTTGGGGGCGGACTTGCCGGATTTGGTGGCTTTGGGCTTGCGCTTGCGGGCTATTTCGGCGGTGTATTCGATGATTTTGCCGGCAATATCGAGGCCGGTGGCTTTTTCGATGCCTTCGAGGCCAGGCGAGGAATTGACTTCCAGCACCAGCGGGCCGCGGGCACTTTGCAGCATATCCACGCCGGCTATGCCCAGGCCCAGGGCTTTGGTAGCCAGCAGGGCGGCGGCTTTCTCGGCCCGGGTGAGCTTCACCAGCTTGCCCGTGCCGCCCCGGTGCAGGTTGGAGCGAAACTCGCCTTCCTTGCCCTGGCGCTTCATGGCGCCCACTACTTCCCCGTTTACCACGAAGGCCCGCAGGTCGGCGCCCTTGCTTTCGGCAATAAACTCCTGCACAATGATGCGGGCCTTGAGGTTGTGAAACGCCTCAATAACCGACTGGGCGGCTTTTTCCGTTTCGGCCAGCACTACGCCCAGGCCCTGGGTGCCTTCCAGTAGCTTGATGATGACGGGGGCCCCGCCCACCTGCCGGATCATCTCGGGCACTTCCTCGGAGGAGTTGGTGAAGGCCGTTTTGGGCATGCCCACGCCGGCCCGGCTCAGGATCTGCATGGAGCGAAGCTTGTCGCGGCTGCGCACAATGGCCTGGCTTTCGATGGCCGTGCGCACCTTCATCATCTCAAACTGGCGCACCACGGCCGTGCCGTAGAACGTAACGGAGGCCCCAATTCGGGGAATAATAGCGTCGAAGCCGGTGAGGGGCTGGCCCTGGTAAATAATGCTGGGGGCACCCTTTTCGAGTACCAGGTTACACTGCAGATGATCAACCACTACCGCCTCGTAGCCGCGCTGGGCGGCGGCCTCTACCAGGCGGGTAGTGGAGTAAAGCTTCGGCTCGCGCGACAAAATCGCCAGTTTCATTGGAGGAGTGCTTAGAGGGGGTAGAAGGAGCCGAAGCGGACTGCAAAGATGCGAAACGACGCCTGGATTAGCGCTGATGGGCCGGACGCTGGGCCATGCGGTGCGAAACGTTACGCCGCATCACGTCCACCAGAAAACGGCCCTGGCGCAGCAGCGTGCGGCCAATAAGCACGGGGTAGCGCATGTCGGAACGGTCGGAAAGCGAGAATTCTGTTTCAAAATCCTCGTCGAACAGCCGTAACACCGCCCGGATAACGTAGCGTTCCTGCACCTCGCCGTTGGAGGAGCGAATATCCCGGAGCGAGAACGAGGCAAACTGCATGGGCGTGCCGTCGAAGTTGGGATGTGAGGGGTCGAGCAGCTGCACGTGTAGCACCTGCCGCCCATCGGGGCGGGTTTCCACGTGCATGTTGGAGCAGTGAATGGCCCCGGTATAAGCGCCGGTATCCACCTTTGCCTCTACGCCCCAGATTTGGAACTCCGGGAAGTCCACCAACTCGCGCCGCCCTACTACGCGCTTGGGTACTCGCTGCTTTCTCATGCGGGGCAAGATAGAGGCTAATGGGCGAATGTGGTTGAATGTGCTGCGCTTTGCTAAGGTGCTAATGAGGGGCGGTCATGGCGAAGAGGCACGACGTTATCCGTCCTGGGCAACGTGTCAGACCTGAAATGTAAAAGCCCTTTCCCGCTGCGTACGAGAAAGGGCTTTTTGGTAAAAGGTCGTGTCTGGTTTTGTGCAGGACAGATGGCTCGCGCCGCTCGCCATGACAGTTCCTCATTAGCACCTTAGCGAAGCGCAGCACATTCAACCACATTCGCCCATTAACTATCCTTTGTAGCTGATGCGGTACACGGCGTCGTTCTGGTCGTCGGAGACGAGCAAGGAGCCATCGGCCAGCACCAACAGGCACACGGGGCGGCCCCAGCTTTGCTGGCCCTGCAGCCAGCCTTCGGCAAAGGTTTCGTAGCCTAGCGCCTTTTTCCCGGTGGCATCGAGGCGCACGAGGCTGATGCGGTAGCCGAGCTTCTTACTGCGGTTCCAGGAGCCATGCTCGGGAATGAATATCTGGTTGCGGTACTGAGCCGGGAACTGCTTGCCGGTGTAGAACTTCATGCCCAGCGCCGCCACGTGCGGCCCCAGCTTCTGGGCTGGGGCCACGTAGGTGCCCTGGTTTTTGCCGGTGCCAAACTGCGGGTCGCGCACGTCGCCAGCAAAGAAGTACGGGAAGCCAAAGTGCTGACCGGGGCTGGTGGCGCGGTTCAACTCGTCGGCGGGCAGGTTGTCGCCCAGCTGGTCGCGGCCGTTATCGGTAAACCATAGGGCCTTGTCCTGGGGGCTCCAGTCGAAGCCCACGGTGTTGCGCACCCCGTAGGCTACCGTTTCGAGGCCGGTGCCATCGGCGTTGAGGCGGTTGATGGTGGCGTAGATGGGCTCTTCCGGCTCGCACACATTGCAGGGCGCGCCCACCGGCACGTAGAGCTTGCCATCGGGCCCGAAGCTGATGTACTTGAAGCCGTGCCACTCTTCGTTGGGCAGCTTGTCGTACACCACCACGGGCTTGGGCTTCTGCCGGAGACGCGCGGCAATGTTGTCGTAGCGCACAATGCGGTGAATTTCGCCCACGTACAGGGCCCCGTTGCGCACGGCTACGCCGTTGGGCGAGTTCAGGCCGGTGGCCACCGTCACCACTTCATCGGCGCGGCCATCTTTGTTGCGGTCGGGCAGGGCGTACACTTTGTCGTCCTTGGTGCCTACGTACACAGTGCCATCAGGGCCTACGGCCAGTTCACGGGCACTTTTCACGCCCTGGGCAAAGTAACTGATGACGAAGCCCTTGGGGAGCTTGATTTTGGTGAGGTTGGTATCGGCGGCCGTGGGCGCGGGGGCCGTCGTAAAAGCCAAAGCCAGCGGGGCCAGCACGGCAAGCGGAAGAAGGTGGCGCAGTTTCATACTGCCTGAAACCAGCCCGCCGCCGCTAAGGTTGCGTCATTTACCCTGAGCTGGCATTAGCAGTACTTATTGTTGCCCCTCGCGCTGGCGCAGGAGCCGCTCGTACTCACGTTCGGAAAGCTGCCCGCGGCCCAGGTTTCCGTAGGTGCCCAACCCCTGAAAAAACACGCCAATGCCCCAAAAAAGTGTCGACCACACGGGCCACGGCAGCGGGTCGGCGTCGCGGCCCGTCACGAACCAGATAACCCACAGCAGGGAGTTCACCGCCACGTACGTGAACAGATGGGACTTGAATTTGGCGCGGGCTTTGGCCATTCGCCAGAGTTGGGGGTCGCGGGGAGTAGTGGTCGTTTCCATGGGGCAGGCGTCGTTTTGAGGTGATTGATGCTTCAAACCTACCCGACGCGGCCACGCTTTTCCCTTTTACTTTGCCGAAGCGTCGATTCTCCGGGTTGAGGCGTCGAAACCACCTACCGAACGAAAATCCGCCTTATACTGAAGCTGTCTTTCTGCCAATTTTATGCCCTCTCCTACTCCACTTGCTTACTGGCGCGACGCCCCCGCCTTCGGCCGCATCCGCCTCTACCAGGGCGACATCACCAAGCTCGACACCGAAGCCATTGTGAATGCCGCCAACACCAGCCTACTCGGAGGCGGAGGCGTTGATGGCGCCATTCACCGGGCGGGTGGCCCGGCCATTTTGGAAGCGTGCCGGCAGATTCGGGCGCGGCAGGGCGGCTGCCAACCCGGCGCGGCCGTGCTGACTACCGGCGGCCGCTTGCCGGCGCGCTACGTTATTCACACCGTAGGGCCGGTTTGGCAGGGTGGCCACAAGCAGGAGCCGGAGCTGCTGGCTTGCTGCTACCGCCATAGTCTGGCCCTGGCCGAGCAGCAGCAAGTGGCAAGCGTAGCGTTTCCGGGTATCAGCACAGGCATCTATGGGTATCCCAAGGCTGAGGCGGCGGCTATAGCGGTGCGAGAGGCGCGGGCGTTTCTGGGGGAGCATGCGTTTCCCGGCACCGTGGTTTTCGTGGTTTTTGATGAGGAAGCCCGCCGCTTCTACGAACAAGCGCTGCAGGCCTGAGCTACCAGCGCACCTCGGGGTGCCGGCGCAGGTAGGCGGCCACATCGTAGAGCAGCCCACCGTGCCCCGTGTCCAGTAGCACCGTTTGCGCTCCTTTGATGCTGGCAATAAACCGCGCCAGCCCAGCGTGCGGAATTACTTGGTCGTGGCGGCCCAGGAAGAATGTGACTGGTATCTGGTGCTGATTGAGGAGCCGGCTGAGCTTTGAGAGCTGAAACGTGAGCGACCGAAAGCCCAGCCAGCTGCGGTACACGCGCAGACGCTTTTCGCGGCTGTCGAGCTGCCAGCGGGCAAAGCGCACGAGGCCGCTGTGTACCAGGCGGCGCTCCTCCAGGGTATCAAGCCAGCCCAGCAGGCGCTGGGGGCGCAGCACGGCCCGGCCCAGCACCCCGCGCATCCAGGGCGGATACGTAGCCAGCGAATACCAGAACTGCCGTTGCAGGCCGTCGGGGGCAATCAGCCAGAGCTTTTCTACCCTTTCGGGGTATTGTTCCAGCAGCGTGAGAGCAAACTTGGCGCCCATACTAAAGGCCAGCAGCCCGAAGTTGCCCACGTTTTCCTGCACCAGTACATCATTCAGCAGCTCGCCCAGGCGGTTTTTGTTGAGCGGAGCATCGGGATGGGCCAGGCGGCTGCGGCCGTGGTAGAACAGGTCGAAGCTCAGCACTGAAACATCCGGTCCCAGTACATCCAGCCAGCTGCGCCAGTAGCTTTCCTGCTGCCCGTAGCCGTGAAACGCCAGCACCACCCGCGGCCCGGTTCCATAGCGCCGGTAGTTGAGCAGGGTTTTCATGGGGCTGGGTGAGGTGAGGTGACACGTAAAAGCCGTGTACGGCTGATGTGGCGCGGGCGGTGGATGGCCGCTGGAGCGGCCGACAGTCAAAAGACTAGCTTCTATTCTTCGGCGGGCAGACGCGTCAGCAAGCTGGCTAATTCTGCCGCCAGCGCCTAACGCCCCTTACCTGTCACCTCATCAGCCATTTACAGCTTCGATACGCCGCCGGACACGATGAACTTCATGACTTCACTGCTGGGCAGCTCCAGGTAGGTTACGCTTTCCTTGGGCACCAGCTGTAGCTCGCCCGAGAAGTTGTAGGAGTGCGGATAGTATACGGCCATCAGCTCGGGGCGGTGCAGGCCGGCAATGTCGTCGCAGGTGGCAAAGCCGAGGCGGTAGGCCTTGGTTTCCTGGTTCACGCACACCAGCACCGGGCGGTTAAACTTCTGGTTGTCGCCTACGAAGGCATCAAACAGGTCCTTTAGGCTGGAATAGATGATGCTCACCAACGGGGTGCGGTGCAAAATCCGCTCGGCCAGCACCAGCAAGGGGCGCACGGCCAGGGAGCGGGCAACAAACCCTACCACCGTGACAAGCACAAACATGGTGAGCAGCCCCAGGCCGGGGTATTTTTCACTGTCGATGTTCATCAGCCCATCAACCCAGAAAAACAGGGCCACCAGGATGTACACCGTCAGCACGATGGGCGCTACCAGCAGCAGCCCGTTGAGGAAATATTTGATGAGTTTACCCATAGCAGGCGGAAGCTACGCAAGAAAGCCCGGCCAAAATGGCCGGGCCTGAGAAAATGACTACACGCGAATCAGGCGACGGATCTATACGGCCGCTTCGGGCACAGCGGAAATCCGGTCGGCTACGCGCTGCATCAGCCACATGGGCGTGCTGGTAGCCCCACAGATGCCCACCGAGTGCGCGCCCTCAAACCAGGTTTCATCCAGCTCCTGCTCGTTTTCCACGAAGTAACTGCGCGGGTTGGTTTGGTTGACGACGGAGAACAGAGCTTTGCCATTGGAGCTTTTGCGCCCGCTCACAAAGATGATAATGTCGTGCTCGATGGCAAAGCGGCGCAGGGCCGGCTCGCGGTTGCTTACCTGCCGGCAGATGCTGTCGTTGGCATCAAAAGCCTCCAGGGAGCCCCCGGCCGCCTGAATGCGCTCCTCCATCAGCTGCTTCATGCGGTAGAAGCCCGCCGTACTTTTGGTGGTCTGGCTGAACAGGGTAACGGGGCGCGTGAAATCAATCTGGCTGAGGTCCTCCTCGTTCATCACGATGATGGCGCGGTTACCCGTCTGCCCGTTCAGACCCGTCACTTCGGCGTGGCCGGGCTGGCCGTAAAGCACAATCTGCCCATCCTGGCGGGTGGTAGCATCAAAGGCGTGCTTTACGCGGTTCTGGAGCTTGAGCACCACCGGGCAGGAAGCATCAATCAGCTCCAGGTTGTTTTCCAGGGCCAACTGATAGGTTTCTGGCGGCTCGCCGTGGGCCCGAATCAGCACTTTGCAGTCGTGTAACGTTCCTAGCTGCTCCCGGTCGATGATGCGCAGGCCCAACGCATGCAGGCGCTCCACCTCCATACGGTTGTGCACAATATCGCCCAGGCAGTACAGGGTGGACTGGTGCGCCAGCTCGTCTTCCGCCATTTGAATAGCAAACTCGACGCCGAAGCAATACCCGGAATGTTTATCGATGGTAACGTTCATAGATTCTTTCTCAACAACGCTGGCCAAGATGTGGTGCAACTTTCGCGCCCGAAATGTACGGGCCGCTAGCGCACGGATTCACTGCCGGCCCAGTGGCCGGAGTTAGCCGCGGCAGTAGCCAGTAATACGGCCGACACGCGCTCCAGGACGAAATCCACCTGCTCGTCGATGGTAATATGGGACGTATCGAGGAGCACCGCGTCGGCGGCCCGGCGCAGGGGGCTTTCGGCCCGCGTGGAGTCGAGGTGGTCACGCTTGACGAGGTTGTCGATAATAGCTTCGAGTTCTACCTGCTCGCCCTTCACGGCCAGCTCCTCCTGGCGGCGCAGGGCGCGCGTGCGGGTATCGGCCGTCATGAAAATCTTCACCTCGGCATCGGGAAACACGGTGGTGCCGATGTCGCGGCCGTCCATCACGATGCCGCGCTTGCGGCCCATGCGCTGCTGCTGGCGTACCATAGCATGGCGCACGGCCGGAATCACCGAAACTTCGCTTACGGAGTTGGAAATGCGCATCTGCCGAATTTCGTCCTCGCGAATTTCTCCGTCCAGGCACAGCTCGTTGCGGCCCGTGCGGCGGTTACGCTTAAACGAAATCGTCATATCGTGCAGGGCCTGCTCAATGCGCGGCAGCTCCTCGAAACCAATGCTGTGTTCCAGCAAGTACAACGTCACTGCCCGGTACATGGCTCCCGTGTCGATGTAGGCATAGCCTAACTCAGCGGCAACGGCCTTGGCCGTGGTGCTTTTCCCGCACGAGGAGTAGCCATCAATGGCAATGACGAGTTGTTTCATGATGAGATGGATCGGCGCGGGGGCAAAGGTAGCGGTATCCACGTTCTCCGCGTTACAGCTGCCGGTGCTAATGTGGGCGCCACCTCCCGAAACAAGCTCAGCACGGCATCGACGGCGCCGTGCAGCAATTGTTTTTCAACGGAGCCGAACGGGTTGACAAACGTTCGGCTGCCGAGCCGGATGCCTACTTCCCCGTTGTCGGCCCGGTGCCACTGGCCCCCGAAGCTGCGGGCAATGCACTCGCCCAGAAAGCACCCCAGGGCGTTGATGACGCCGGCCCGCTCGGTTTCGGGCACGCTAGCGCGTTCTTTCTCAATAAACTGCGCCAGCGTTTGCACGGCTTTCTCGTCGAAGGACGAAATGTTCAGGTTTTGCCGCACTGCTTCGGCGGCTGCACGTAATTCTTCCACTGCTCATTGCGACCAGCTTCTCAGCTGACCAGTTTACTCAACCATAGGTGTGTTTCCGGGTGGACTCAGGGTGGGTTGAGTAAGTATATTTAATCAGTGCGGAAAAATGAAATTATTCTTCAAAAATTCTTATTTTATCCAGCTTTTGCGCTGTTGCGGGGCCTCCAACCGCTGCGGAATAGAAGCGAAAAAGGTGGATACCGACTGCTCTAAGCCTTTTTTCAGCTGCTCGCTTACCAAGAAGAAGGGGTTGAAAAATAGTCTTCCGGCCAGCCCCACGCCCGTGCTGCCATCGGGCCCGGCCGCCCACTCACCCTGATACGTGTCTACCATGCACTGCCCCAGAAAGCAGCCCAGCGCCATTATCACGCCTTCGCGGTCGGCCGGTTGAATAGCTGGGCGCTGGACCTCAATCAGGTCGGAAAGGCGCTGCACGGCGGCGGCGTCGAAGGCATTTACCTGGAGCTGCTGGCGTACGGCTTCGGCAGCGGCACGCAGGGAGGCAAGGGGAGATTCGGAAGACATGAATGATCAATTAGAACTATTGCTGGCCGGTGGGTTGTGATTTTGTACGCTCCCACTGGATGTAGGTGGTCAGGATTTCGCGCAGGTGTTGCTTCCCTAGTTTGCCTGCCTTGATTTTGGTGGCTAGTTCCGGACAATCACCAACGAGTGGCAGCATGGCTTTTTCGAAAGCGCCTCTGGTAGCAGGGACCCGCACTCCGTCGCCGGTACGTGGCTGGACGACCAGGCTATACTGTTCCGTGACGCCGAGAGCCAAGACGCCCACCGCCCCGGGCACACTATGCTCCAACTCAAAAACCGTGAAACTGCCTGCCCGGTAAAGCTGCCTGGCAAAAGCGCTGGACAAGCGACGTCGGGCCGAAATATCTACTCCCCGCACCACTCTGAAGGTGTCGAGGGCCAACACGAACGTTTGCACTTCGTTGGGTTGGTACTCCGTAATCTTTTTATCGTCGGGGTTGCGCACCCGCAGATGCTCACCGGCATCAGCGTACAACTGACCAGCACGCCAGCTCCCATCCTGCAGCTGGTAGACACCTGGCTTATACGTAATAATTTTCGGCAAGGCATTATTTCCGTACTGGGCTTGCGCCGAGCCGGCCAGCATGCCCAACCCAGCGGAGAATAGCAGCTTATAGATAGTAGTATGCTTCATATGGACATATTTTAGGCATTAGAATAACCCCTGCCCCCTAATGACTTTCGCAGGGGCACGGAATCTTACCGCTCTTGGCTTTGCGCTTGTAGGAGGCCGTTTTCTTTTGCAGGGACGAGTTGCGCGCGCAGCCCGTAGCGGCACTGCCCACCAGAAGCAGCATGCACGCGACCAAAAACAGGGAAATACTCTTTCTCACGGCAGAAACCTTGCTAAAATGTACGTAAAGTTAAGGTTCTTTACCCCGCAATGCCACCCGTTGCCCTTGTAGTATGCTGCCTATGTCTGCTGATTTTTCCCTGCTGGCCAATGTGGTCGACTTGTTTGCCAACACCATCCGCCCGGCCACGGTACGCGTAGCGGCCGGGCGCATTGCGGCCGTTGAGCCTACCGGCGCCACCGAGCCCGACGCCTCCCTCCCCTACGCCCTGCCTGGCTTTGTAGATGCCCACGTGCACGTGGAAAGCTCCTTGCTGGTGCCCGCAGAGTTTGCCCGGCTGGCCGTAACACACGGTACCGTGGCTACGGTGTCCGACCCGCACGAAATCGGGAACGTGCTGGGCGTGGCGGGTGTGCGGTACATGCTTCAGAGCGCGGCGCAGGTGCCGTTTAAGTTCTGCTTCGGGGCCCCGTCGTGCGTGCCGGCCACGCCCTTCGAAACGGCCGGGGCCGAAATAACGGCCGCCGACATCGAGCTATTATTCAAAGACCACCCCGAAATCGGGTACCTGGCCGAGATGATGAACTGGCCCGGCGTGCTCGGCCGCGACGCCAATGTCATGGAGAAAATCAGGCTGGCCCGGCAGTACGGGCGCCCCGTGGACGGGCACGCGCCCGGCCTGCGCGGCGAGGACGCCCGCCACTACGCTGAGGCGGGCATCAGCACCGACCACGAGTGCTTCACGGCCGAAGAAGCCCTGGACAAGCTGGCCGTGGGCATGAAAATTCTGATTCGGGAAGGCTCGGCGGCCCGCAACTTCGAAGCGCTGATTGACTTACTGCCGGCGCACTACGAACACCTGATGTTCTGCTCCGACGACAAGCACCCCGATACGCTGGTGCTGGGCCACATCAACCAGCTGGTCCAGCGCGCCGTGGCCCGGGGCCAGGAGGTGCTGAAGGTGCTGCGCGTGGCCTGCCGCAACCCCGTGGAGCACTACCGCCTGCCCGTGGGCCTGCTACGCGTAGGCGACGCGGCCGACTTTATCATGGTCGACGACCTGACCGATTTCCGGGTGCGCCAAACGTACCTGGACGGGCAGCTGGTCGCTGAAAACGGACAGACGCGTATTCCGGCCGGGCCGGTGGCCGTGGTCAACAACTTTGTGGCCTCCACCGTGCGGGCCGAAGATTTTCAGCTGCCTGCGCCCCAGCCCGCCGCTACGGTGCGCGTGATTGAGTGCTTCGACGGGCAGCTGATTACGGCCCGCCACGACGTGCCCGCCCGCACAGAAAATGGTCTGGTGCTGCCCGAGGTAGCGCGGGACGTTCTCAAGCTAAGTGTAGTGAACCGCTACCAACCGGCCGCGCCGGCCGTGGCCTTTATCCAGGGCTTTGGTTTGAAAGGCGGCGCCCTGGCCAGTTCCGTGGGCCACGATTCGCACAACATTACGGCCGTAGGCTGCGACGACGAAAGCTTGGCCCGGGCCGTAAATCTGGTAATGGAAGCCCGCGGTGGCTTGGCTGCCGTCGGCCCCGACGGGCAGGAGCTAGTTTTGCCACTACCGGTGGCAGGCCTGATGTCGGACCGGGAAGGCTACCACGTGGCCGAGGCCTACGCCGCCGTGGACGCGCTGGCCAAGCAGCTCGGCTCCCCGCTCCAGGCCCCGTTCATGACGCTGTCGTTTATGGCCCTGCTGGTGATTCCCAGCCTCAAGCTCAGCGACAAAGGTCTGTTCGATGGGGAAGCTTTCCGGTTCGTGGAAGCCGTGGTGTAGTGGCAAGCAGCGTTTTCGCTGTCATTGCGAGCAGCGCGAAGCAATCCGTCCCGGGCAATGGACCAAGCCCTGGGCTGTGAAAAGCCCCTGACATCCGCGGGGACGTCAGGGGCTTTCTGGTAGAAGAACGGGGCCGGGTTTGTTCAGGACGGATTGCTTCGGCTCTGCCTCGCAATGACCCGTCACCTACCCGTCATGACCGCTCAAAAACGCTTTTTCAGCAGCTTCTGCATCTTCTCCTCCGTCAGGGGCTTGGCCAGGTACTCCACATCGGGGTACTGGGCCACGCGGGCGGTGTCGGCGGCGTGCATGGAAGTGGTAAGCACGGCCATAACGGTTTGCCCGCGCACGGCATCAGGCAGCTTGTTGAAGAGCTCCAGAAACTCGAAGCCGTCCATACCGGGCATTTTCAGGTCCACGAATACCAGGTTGGGGGCATCGGCGCGGGGCTGCGCGTTTGGCCCGCCCCAGAGTTCCTGAAAGGCCTGCTCGGCCTTGGAAAACGTCTGAATTTGCTCGGCTACCTCCAGGCGGTTGAGCAGGCGGTTATTCAGGAAGCTGGTGGTTTCGTTGTCGTCGACCAGCACAATGCGCTGCAACTTCTGCGTCATAAGGAAGAGGATAAAGCCGGCAGGGGAAGGTACAGGGGTAGCTTAGAGCCAGCCCTGGGCCTGCATCCAGTCGTCGTTGTAGATTTTGCCGAGGTAGCGCGTGCCGTGGTCGGGCAGGATGATAACCATGGTGTCGCCCTCCTTCAGGTGTTCTTTGGCGTATTCGAGGGCGCCATGCACGGCCGAGCCGCACGACCAGCCCACGAACAAGCCTTCTTCTTTGGCCAGGCGGCGCGTCATCACGGCCGCATCCTGGTCGGTTACCTTGATAAACAGGTCGATGAGGTCGAAGTCAACGTTCTTGGGCAGAATGTCTTCCCCGATGCCTTCGGTCTTGTACGGGTAGATTTCGTTTTCGTCGAAAATACCCGTCTCCTTGTACTTCTTGAACACCGAGCCGTAGGTGTCGAGGCCCACGGCCACGAGGCTGGGGTTCTGCTCTTTCAGGTACTTAGCCGTGCCGCAGATGGTGCCGCCGGTGCCCACGCCGCAGGCCAGGTGGGTGATGGTGCCTTCCGTCTGCTGCCAGATTTCGGGGCCGGTGCTTTCGTAGTGGGCCGCGGTGTTGGAGAGGTTGTCGTACTGGTTGGGGTAGAACGAGTTGGGCGTTTCCTGGCTCAGGCGGCGCGCCACGGAGTAGTAGCTGCGCGGGTCTTCGGGGGCCACATCAACGGGGCACACTACCACCTGGGCGCCCACGGCCCGCAGAATGTCCTGCTTTTCCTTGCTCTGCTTGTCGCTCATCACGAAGATGCACTGGTAGCCCTTGGCAATGGCGGCCAGGGCCAGGCCCATGCCCGTGTTGCCGCTGGTGCCTTCGATGATGGTGCCCCCGGGCTTCAGAATACCGGCTTTTTCGGCATCTTCCACCATTTTCACGGCCATGCGGTCCTTCACCGAGTTGCCGGGGTTGAAGTATTCCACTTTGGCCAGCACGGTGCCCTTGATGCCGTCGGCTACTTTATTGAGCTTGACCAGGGGCGTGTTGCCAATGGCTTCAACAATATTATTCAGGTACATTATCAGAAAAGGTCATCTGGGTGAGAGCCGGCAAAGGTACGGATTTGCCGCCGTAGCCCGGGGGCCGGGCCGGCTTTCCTGGAAAGTCCTCCACCCGCCAAGCCCCATCGGCTTCTGCCCCGCCCGGCCCATGGCAAACAAGGCTTCGCGCTCCACCTAAAAAAGCCTACTTTTGCCCCGCCGATGCCTTTGGCTGCCGGCGAAATTCCCACCCTCAACCCGCAATTTTCCGCTAACCCCACTTCTATGAGTGTTCTGGTCAACAAGGATTCCAAAGTGATTGTGCAGGGCTTTACTGGCTCCGAAGGCTCGTTCCATGCCCAGCAGATGATTGAGTACGGCACCAACGTGGTGGGCGGCGTGACGCCCGGCAAAGGTGGCACCCAGCACCTCGACCGGCCCGTGTTCAACACCGTGGCCGAGGCCGTAGAGCAGGCCGGCGCCGATACCAGCATCATTTTCGTGCCCCCGGCTTTCGCCGCCGACGCCATCATGGAAGCTGCTGATGCCGGCATCAAGGTTATCGTGACCATCACCGAGGGCATCCCCACCAAGGACATGATTGCGGTGAAAGAATACCTGAAGGGCCGCGAAGGTCTGCGCATGATCGGGCCCAACTGCCCCGGCGTAATGACCGCCGGCGAGTGCAAAGTGGGCATCATGCCCGGCTTTATTTTCCAGAAAGGCCGCGTAGGCATCGTGTCAAAGTCGGGCACACTGACCTACGAAGCCGTTGACCAGCTCACCAAAGCCGGCCTGGGCCAGACCACGGCCATCGGCATCGGCGGTGACCCCATCATCGGCACCACCACTAAGGAAGCCGTGGAGCTGCTCATGAACGACCCCGAAACCGAAGGCATCGTGATGATTGGCGAAATCGGCGGCGGCATGGAAGCCGAGGCCGCCCGCTGGATCAAGGAAACCGGCAACAAGAAGCCCGTAGTTGGCTTCATTGCCGGCCAGACGGCCCCTCCCGGTCGCCGCATGGGCCACGCCGGTGCCATCGTAGGCGGCGCCGACGACACGGCCGCCGCGAAAATGGCCATCATGCGCGAGTGCGGCATCCACGTGGTAGACTCGCCCGCCGAAATTGGCGACACCATGCTGCGCGTGCTGAGCGGCAAGTAGAGTTCGGCTTTCTCCGTAAGCTAAAACGCGGCGCTTCCCCTGGCTGGGAGGCGCCGCGTTTTTTGTTTTAGATAATCTCGTCGGGCCAGGATGTTAATGATTGAGCGACGCTTATTTTGCGCCATCTTTTCGCCTTATCTCCTTGCTACATGAACAATCTGCACGCCGACGCCAACCTGCGCGAATGGGCAACTTACCTGCATCTTTCCCAGCTGGCCGGGCTGCTGGTGCCCGGGGCGGGCTACATCGTCCCGATTGTGCTGTGGCAAACCAAAAAGGATGAAATTCCGGGCCTCGATGCCCACGGCAAAATGGTCGTCAACTGGATTATCAGCACTCTGATTTACGGGGCGGTAGGTGCGCTGCTGTGCATCGTGCTGATCGGTATTCCGCTGCTGATGGCCCTGGGGCTGATATCCATCATCTTCCCCATCATTGGCGCAGTGAAGGCCCGGGACGGGGCCTTATGGTCGTATCCGCTGTGCCTGAAGATTATTTCCTAGACGCAGCCGGGCGCATCCTTATCTGCCCCATTGTAAACGGCCAAAAGCCGGTACCACGACACCGTGACGCAGCAGTGGCGACAGAGTCGCGTGGGGCAGTCGGTGGTGCTGCAGGAAGCCGCGTTTGAGTAATAAGCTATTTATCGTTTTATGTGTCGATGCATTTTTACCCTCTGGATGGTCCTTTTGCTAGTGGGGTTATTAAGCCCTTGGCCGGGTTTCAGCCAGGTTGCTACGTCCGACTCGGCTTACCGGCATGTTATTCTCCCTGAAGTAGCCGTGCAGGTGCACCCCAGGGCCCGGCTGCTGCGGCCCCCCGGCGAATCGCGCGGCCTGTACACGTCGTTCGGACATAAGCTGCTCCCGACCAGCCGGGTGGCCGTGTGGCATGGCCCGCCGGACAGCACGCGCACCTACCGGGTGCGGGCCGTGCGCGTACGGCTGGGCGCCCGCACGCCCGAAAAGGCCAGCGGGTTGTTTGAGGCCCGCCGCAACTTTCAGGAAGGCCGCGTAGCCCTTTGGCTGAGCCCCGGCACCCGCACCCTGGCCCCCGACGCTACCCGAAACCTGCTGGCCCAAAAGCTGCTGCTCACACCGGATAACGCGGGCGAAAAGAAGGGCTGGCTGCGCTTCGATGTGGCCGACCAGCGGGTAGTAGTGCCAGCTCAGGGGCTGTTCATCGTGGCCGAAGGGCTGACTACGCACCCGCAGGAAACCTACGTACGCCGCCGCATGCTGGTGCAGCCCCTGGATGGCAAGACGCCGCCCCAGGACCTGAATCTGCAAAATCCCAAGCTTAAAAAAGGTGACGGGGTGAGAGTGTATTCCTACGCGGAGGTTGCCCCACCTTCCGGCCCGCCCCGGCTGGCGGCCGAAAGCCTGTTCCCCACCTTGGCCTACCGCATGGTGGAGGAGCCTGGGCAGTGCCAGAGCTGGGTGTGGCGGGCTCCGACCGGCAAACAGCCCGCCCGGTGGATGTCCGTGACGGAAGTGCAGACGGCGTTACGCCAGCGGGAGCCCAAAGCTACCTACGCGCTGGACTTTAACTTCGACCTGGAGCTGGAAGTAGAGGAACTCTGAGCGGCCGTACGCGGTGCGCCTACCCGCGCCGCAGCTTCCCACGCACAAAAGCGCCCGTCCGGATAGCCGGACGGGCGCTTTGTTTAAAGAAAGGTGGTATTTACTGGCCCAGCTTGGCTTTCAGGTTGGTGTCCAGGGCCTCCAGGAACTCCTCGGTGTAGAGGTAGTCGCGGCCGTGCTCTACTTTGTTGCCGTGGATGCAGACGGCGAGGTCCTTGGTCATCTTGCCGCTTTCCACGGTTTCGATGCACACCTGCTCCAGGGCGTGGCAGAAGTCAATCAGCTCCTGGTTGCCGTCGAGCTTGCCGCGGAACTCGAGGCCACGCGTCCAGGCGAAGATGGAGGCAATGGGGTTGGTGCTCGTGGGCTTGCCTTTCTGATGGTCGCGGTAGTGGCGCGTCACGGTGCCGTGGGCGGCTTCAGCCTCCATGGTGCCGCCATCGGGCGTTACCAGGGTGGACGTCATCAGACCAAGTGAGCCGAAGCCCTGGGCCACGGTGTCGCTCTGCACGTCGCCGTCGTAGTTTTTGCAGGCCCACACAAAGTTGCCGTTCCACTTCAGGGCTGAGGCCACCATGTCGTCGATGAGGCGGTGCTCGTAGGTGATGCCGGCGGCCTTGAACTTGTCTTGATAATCCTGCTCGTAAATCTCCTGGAAGATGTCCTTGAAGCGGCCGTCGTACTTCTTCAGGATGGTGTTCTTGGTGCTCAGGTACAGCGGCCAGCCCTTCATCAGAGCCTGGTTGAAGCAGGCGTGGGCAAAGCCGCGGATGCTTTCGTCGGTGTTGTACATGGCCAGGGCCACGCCGTCGCTCTTGAAGTTGAACACCTCAAACGACTGCGCCTCGCCACCGTCCTCGGGCTGGAAGGTGATGGTGAGCTTGCCCTTGCCCTTGGTTACGAAGTCAGTGGCGCGGTACTGGTCGCCGAAGGCGTGGCGGCCGATGCAGATGGGCGCGGTCCAGTTGGGCACCAGGCGCGGCACGTTCTGCATCACGATAGGCTCGCGGAATACGGTGCCGTCGAGGATGTTGCGGATGGTGCCGTTCGGCGACTTCCACATCTGCTTGAGGTTGAATTCTTTTACCCGCTCCTCGTCGGGCGTGATGGTGGCGCACTTGATGCCCACGCCGTACTGCTTGATGGCGTTGGCCGCATCGATGGTCACCTGGTCGTTGGTCTCGTCGCGGTACTCGATGCCCAGGTCGTAGTACTTGATGTCAAGGTCCAGGTAGGGCGTAATCAGCTTGTCCTTGATAAACTTCCAGATGATGCGCGTCATTTCGTCGCCATCAAGCTCTACTACGGGGTTGGCTACTTTGATTTTGGTCATGTCGGAGGAGTTAGATTAAGTAGAAGGTTGGCCAAACAAGGCGGCTAAGGTACACGGCGCCGCCACAAGTTCTGGCATACCAGCCCCGGATTTCCGGTTGCTCCCGGCTGCCGGGCCTCAGCGCCTGCCCTCCTGCCCGCCCACGCTGAAGATGAGGCCGAAATTGAAGACCGAGTTGGCGGCCTTCATGTACTTGCGGTGGCGCAGGCCAAAGTTGCTGCCGCTGATAAACTGAAACTGCACCGGCCCGAACAGCCCTACCCGCGTCCAGGTGATGGGCTCGAGCAGGATGTTGGTTTCGGAGGGGCCGGGCTCGTTGTTGAGCTTGAAGTCGTACATGTTCATATAGCTCACGCGCAGGGCCGTGCCGTAGCTCACGGGCCAGTCGCGCTGGAGCAGGTGCACGGTTTTGCTGTCCTTGGAGGAGTAGTTCACCTGCACGAAGTACTTTTCGAGGCGGGCGTCGCGCCGCTCCGTCACCTCTCCTTCCCGGGTGCGCTCGGTGCGGCTGCTCTTGCCGAAGCCATAGCCGGCGTAGGCTTCAATCACGCGCTTGTCGCGCAGGCGGGTGAAGTAGCCCACGCCCAGCTCGCCGAAGTCGTGGTCCAGGGCTTTTTTCTTTTTATCGGTGTGCAGGAAGGAGGCCGTGCCGATAATGCCCAGGTGGTTGGTGGCCGCGTAGGCGCCCTGGGCCGTGAAGTTGCCCTGAAAGTTGACGTGGGCCCCGCCGCTGAACTCGCCCTGCTGGGTGAGTAGGGGCGCGTTGGGCGCGGGCGGAAAGTACATGGAGGCGCAGCCGCTCAGCAGCAGCGGCACCCCGGCCAGGGCAGCTCGGAAGGCATGTTTCATGAGGTTTCGGAGAGGATGGTCGGGGGCAGAACGACAAAAACCCGGTTTCGTTGTGTAGCCGTGGCCCCCGGCGCGCCGTATGGAAGGCGGCGCGGCGCTACGGCCGGGCTTCACGTAGTTTTTTTTATGGCAGTGGCTACTCTTTCCTGCGACGCATTGATTATCGGCTCGGGCCAGGCCGGCAACCCGCTGGCTACGGCCCTGGCCCGGGCCGGCCGGAAGGTAGTACTGGTGGAAAAAAACCTGCTGGGCGGATCCTGCATCAACTACGGCTGCTCGCCGGTGAAAGCCATGCTGGCCTCGGCCGAGCGGGTGCAGCAGGTGGCCACGGCGGCCGAGTACGGCGTGCAGGCCAGCGCCCCCCGCCCCGACCTGCGGGCCATTGTAGCGCGCAAGGACGCCATCATTCAGCAGCTGCGCGACGGGGTGCGCCGCAACCTCACCCGGGAGCAGGCCGGCATCACGGTACTGCACGGGCACGCCGCCTTCACGGGCCAGCACACGGTGCGGGTAACCCTGGAGGGCGGCCAGGAGCAGCTGGTAACGGCCCCGCTCATCTTCATCAACACGGGCACGCGGGCGGCCGTGCCGGACGTGCCCGGGCTGGCGGAAAGCGGATTTCTGACCAACGTGGAAATCCTGGACCTGAAAGAGCTGCCCGAACACCTGCTGATTCTGGGCGGGGGCTACCTGGGGCTGGAGTTCGGGCAGATGTTCCGCCGCTTCGGCAGCCGCGTGACCCTGGTCGAACACGCCGACCGCCTGCTGGAACACGAAGACTCCGACGTGTGCGCCGCCATGCAGGCCCAGCTGGCCGCCGATGGCGTGGAGCTGGTGCTGGAGGCCGAAGTGCGGCGGGTGTCGCGCAACAAGGCGGGGCAGTACACGCTCACGGCCAGTACTCCCGATGGGGAGCGGCGCCTGCACGGCACCCACCTGCTGGTAGCCACCGGCCGCACGCCCAACACCGACGACCTGGGCCTGGACGCGGCCGGCATCGAGACGGATGAGCGAGGCTACGTGCTGGTGAATGAGCGGCTGCAAACCAACGTACGCGGCGTGTACGCCCTGGGCGACGTGCACCCGGGCCCCCAGTTCACCCACCTGGCCTACGACGACTACCGCGTAGTGCGCGACGCGCTGCTGCACGGCAAGCGGCGCTCGGCCAAGGCTCGGCCCCTGCCCTACGTGGTGTTTACGGAGCCCCAGCTGGGCCGCATCGGCCTCTCGGAGCAGCAGGCGCGCCACCAGAAGATTCCGTACCACGTGGCTTCCATGCCGGTGCGGGTGGTGGGGCGGGCCCTGCAAACGGGATACACCACGGGCTTTATGAAAGTGCTGGTGGACGAGCGGCGCCGCATCCTGGGGGCCGCCATTTTCAGCGAGCAGGGCGGGGAACTTATGTCGATGATTCAGCTGGCTATGGCGGGCCGGCTCACGTGTGAGCAGCTGCAGGACACAGTGTTTGCCCACCCTACCTGGGCGGAGGCACTGAATAACCTCTTTGCGAAGCTGGTAAAAGCCCGCTAGCAGCTGTTGGGCGACGAGGCTGGCGGGATGCAGACTTTTTCATAACCTTGCTACTGCATTTTCTGCTGCTGGCCACGTATGCTCCAATTTCGCTCACTCCTGTTCGCCCTGGCTGCGTTGTGCTGGCTGATGGCCTGCGAATCTGCCCCGCCTGCTACTGCCACCCGTAGCCTTGCTACCAGCCGCCCACTGCGCACCCCTGTTCCGGCAGCCGGCAGCGCAACGGCCAATTTCGCAGTCCCCAAACCTAACTCCGAATATGCCGGAGTGTACGCCGTATCAGATACGGCTATCTGCCCGCTGTTCATCACCATCACCCGCCAGGGCAATGCCTACTTGTTTTCCTGTACCAACGGCCGCACGACGAAAGGCAACGTACAAATCAGCCGGGAAGCCGATGGCATGTACTTCACCTTCGTTGGCCTGAAGGGCGAGGACCTTGAGGAGGATATTTCAGCCAGCTGGGAGGACGGCACCTTGCGCATCCAGAACTATGGTAACTCCATGAACGAGTACACCCGCTTCGGCAACTGCGACGCCAAGTACCTGGAATTACGGCGGCAGTAGCTGCTACTTCCTCACCCAGCTAGCCCATATCCAGCGGAGCGTACCTTGGACCCGGCTGAATATATCAGTTATGCACTGTCACAATGGGGACAATAGTTGCCTATGGCAAGTCCGATGCATAGCGTAAGTTTGCTGAACGCCTGGCAGCTCCCGGCTGCGGTACTTACGCTTACCTGGGTTACACAATGAAACTATTCTTACCGCTGCTGCTGGGCTTACTGGGGGCCGAAGCTGCACAGGCCCAGCTCAAACTGGGCGCTACCGGGCTGATAGCGGGCTACACCACGCTCAAGGTGGACCCGCGCTTACAGATGGTGGGCCGGTTCCCGGTATACATCGGCGACACGGATATGGACAACATCCGGGTGGGCGCCTACACCACGTTTCAGCTCCCGCACGGCCTACAGCTGCGGCCGGAGGTCTCCTACGTTAATCATAGCATCTGGATGAGTGCCTGGAACCCCGACATGGACCCCATGGTGGACGATGCCAACTGGATAATGTCTACTATTCTACCGAACTATAAGCGGGCGGAAGTGGCGCCCCTGGTGGTGAAGCAGTTCAAGTACTGGCAGCTGCACACCGGCCTGTTCGGCTGGTACCGCCTCCCCGACCCGAATGCGGACCAGGTGCCCAGCCCACGGCCCAACCGCTACATCTTCTACGACATCGAGCAGGGTATTTCGCCCTTCGTGGGCGGGTTCAAGCTGGGCGGGGGCCTCACCCTAGGCCGCCTGCACGCCGATGTGAACTACAGCCGGACGCTCACCAGCATCACCAAGCGCACCATTATGCACAACGGAGTGCCCACGCCGTTTTTCCCCCGGCTGCACGCTTCCAGCTTCACCTACGACCTGCGCTTTGATTTGTACAAGCCGAAAGAGTAGGTAAGCGCAGCCTTGAGTAGTACGCCACGCTTCGTAAAAACGCCCGCCGCAACGTTCGTCGCGGCGGGCGTTTTGGTAGTACCTATTTAGTCCCGGCTGCTGAATACGGTGGCTACGCCGATGGGTAACTGCTGGTACTGCGCGACGAACTGGTGCAGCAGTGGCAACAGCTCCGGCACGGTGTTGCGGAACGTGCGGAACGCTACTACGCGCAAGGTGGGCAACAGCGCCAGGTTTTGCTGGAAGGGCAGGTTTTGGTCGGTGGTGAGGAGGAAGTCGAAGCCCGCCGCGGCAGCTTTGGGGAGGAGCGCGTCGTCGGGCTGGGCAGACCAGCTGGCTTCGGTTACTGTCTGTACATCGAAACCGGGTAGCTCCCGTTTCAGTCGCCGGGGAAGGCATTCATCAAGCAGCACTTTCACGCAGAAAGTCGGGCGAGGTCAGAAACTGCTGGGCGCGGTCGAGCAAAGCAAGGGCCTGCTCCCGGCGCACGGCGGGAAAATCGTCGAGGAAAATTTCCAGCGTTTCGCCGGTTTCGAGGTAATCGAACAGGGTTTTGACCGGCACCCGCGTACCGGCAAATACGGGCGCACCGCTCATCACGCGCGGGTCGACGGATACAAGCTGACTGCTCATGGTGCTGGTGGTTTTTGGCTTTGCTAAGTACGAATATTTTTACCTGACCATCGTGCAGAGCGGAGCGAAGCATTTCGCGTGCTGATGTTGTGCTGGTAATCTGATTACTACACTAGCGAGATGCTTCGCTCCGCTCTGCATGAAGGTTTAGCTTACTTTATAAATCAAACCGCCCGCCGCAACTCTCGTCGCGGCGGGCGGTTTTATCACTACCTCTCCCCTACTTGGCGTAGGCTACGGCGCGCATTTCGCGGATAACGGTGATTTTGATCTGGCCGGGGTACTGCATTTCCTTTTCGATTTTCTGGGAAATTTCGTAGCTCAGCTCCTGGGCGCGGTCGTCGGTCACGTTGTCGGCATTCACCATCACGCGCAGCTCGCGGCCGGCCTGGATGGCGTAGCACTGCAGCACGCCGTCGAACGACACGGCGGTTTCTTCCAGCTGCTTGAGGCGCTTGATGTAGCTTTCCATCATCTCGCGGCGGGCGCCGGGGCGAGAGCCGCTAATGGCGTCGCAGGCCTGCACCAGGGGCGAAATCATGGCCGTCATCTCGATTTCGTCGTGGTGGGCGCCGATGGCGTTGACCACGTCGGGGTGCTCCTTGTATTTCTTGGCCATTTCCATGCCCAGGATGGCGTGGGGCAGCTCGGGCTCCTCGGTGCTCACCTTGCCGATGTCGTGGAGAAGGCCGGCGCGCTTGGCGTGCTTCACGTTCAGGCCCAGCTCAGCGGCCATGGTGGCGCAGAGGTTGGCTACTTCGCGGGAGTGCTGGAGCAGGTTCTGGCCGTAGCTGGAGCGGAAGCGCATGCGGCCCACCATCTTGATCAGCTCGGGGTGCAGGCCGTGGATGCCCAGGTCGATGATGGTTTTCTCCCCGATTTCCACAATTTCCTCGTCGATGTTCTTGCGGGTTTTGGCCACGATTTCCTCGATGCGGGCCGGGTGAATGCGGCCGTCCTTCACCAGCAGGTGCAGCGAAAGGCGGGCCACCTCGCGGCGCACCGGGTCGAAGCCGGAGATGATGATGGCCTCGGGCGTATCGTCCACGATGATTTCGACGCCGGTAGCGGCTTCGAGGGCACGGATGTTGCGCCCTTCCCGACCAATAATCTTGCCTTTTACGTCGTCGGATTCAATGTTGAAAATCGAGACGCAGTTCTCGATGGCGTGCTCGGCGGCGGTGCGCTGAATGGTTTCGAGCACCACCTTTTTAGCGTCTTTCGTTGCCGTAAGCTTGGCCTGGGCCACCACGTCCTTGATATAGGAGCTGGCCTGAATCTGGGCCTCGTTCTTGAGGCTTTCCACCAGCTGCTCGCGGGCTTCGGAGGCCGTGAGGCCCGAAATGGCTTCGAGCTGCTGCTGCACCAGGCGCTGCTTTTCGCCGAGGTCGTGGCGGGTGGTTTCCAGCTCTTCTTCTACTTCCCGCTCGCGCTGCTCCAGCTTGGCCAGCTGGTTTTCCAGGGTTTGGCGGCGCTTCTCATCCTGGGCATCCAGCCGCTCACGCTGCTGCTGGGCCTGGGTTTCAATCTTTTCGCGGGCAATATCCAGCTCCTTTTCCTTGCGCTGAATCTGCTCGAGCTGCTTCTGGGTGGTTTGGGTGAGCTGCTTAATGCTTTGCTCCTGCTCAACCACGGTAGCGCGGCGCTCCGTCAGTTCCTGCTCCAGGGCTTGTTTCTGCCGGCGGCTTTCCTGCTCAAACTCCTGCTTGAGGTTGCGGAACTTGTCCTTGGATTGCTGAATCCGCTCGTCGCGGATGCGGTTGGCCTGCTGCTCGGCCTCCTGCAGCAACTGCTGGGCGCGGGCTTTAGCGTCGGCTTCGTGGTCCTGCCGGGCTTTGCCAGCCAGCAGGCGCCCCAGCACAAAGCCAACCGCGAGGGCCGCTATGGCTAAGACAATATAAATAGTTTCGGACATGAGCTATGGTTTTGGAAAGTGAAGAAACCCATAGCAGAGAACTGCGAAGCCGCGGGCCCCGGAGCCGTTTGCTCCCCGGGCCCGCGGGCTCCAAAACGTACGCGGCTCCGCCGCTACCCGAGTACTACCCCCGACAACAGCTCATCCAGGCGCGCCAGGCGTTCGGTTAGAGCTGCATCGGTACCGTCCTTCTCCTTGCCCACTTTCAGGCGGTCGGCCATGGTGGCCAGGGCCAACATGGCCAGCAAGTCCTGCTTGTCCTGAATGCCGTACTGGTCCCTGAATTCGCGCAGCCGCTCGTTGAGCATGCGCCCGGCCAGGCGCAGCCGCTCTTCGTCCTGGGCGGCTACCCGCATGGGGTAGTCGCGGTCGGCAACGCGGATTTTGATGGATAATTCAGTCATCAGCAGGTGGGCTGGCAGGGTAGATGGTCGTTACTCCCTCAAATAGGCAAGGCACTTATCTATTTCGCGGATGTATTCGTTGAGGCGAAGTTTTAGCTCGTTAACGTTGGCAGGTTCTCCTGCTATGGTATTGACAAGTTTAGTGATATTCTCCTGATTCTGGAAATCCTTCAACTGCCGCTCCCGGTCCCGCACGTCGGCGCGCAGTTGCTGAACCGTGGTGTGGGCGTCGGCCAGCTCCTCGCGCAACTGCTGATAAGCAGCCACTAAGGTGGTTACCTGCCGCTCCAGGCGGTCGAGTTGGGCAAGCTGCTGAGTGGAGGCCATTGGCAAAAGAGTTTCTGGTTTCTGGCTGCTAGTTTCTGGTTAGCGACCAGCATTTCGTGCTTATAGGTAGTGGGCAAGGCAGCAACTGGCGGCGCAACGGCATAACCCGGGCATCTAAACTAGAAACAAGCAACCAGAAACCAGAAACTCATTTCCGAATCAGCGCGCCCGCCTGCTTCTCGAACTGATCAATAAGGCGCTGCATCACCCCGTCGATGGCCTGGTCAGTGAGGGTTTGCGTGGGGTCTTGCAGGAAGAAACTCACGGAATAAGACTTTTTACCGGTGCCCAGGTTTTCGCCCTCGTACACGTCAAACACGTTCACCTGCTGGAGCAGCTTTTTCTCGGCGCGGCGGGCAATCTGCTGCAACTGGTCGAAAGTGACGGTCTTATCGACCACCAAGCTCAGGTCGCGGCGCACTTCCGGGAACTTGGGCAGCTCGCGGGCCACCAGGGTGTTTTTGTACTTGCGCATCAGCCAGTCCCAGTCCAGCTCGGCGTACCACACCGGCTGCGACACGTCCAGCTGCTTGAGCACCGTGCCCGACACGGCGCCCAGCTGCGCTACCGGCTGGTTCTGGGCCAGCAGGGTGAGCCCACCGGCCAGGTAAGGGTGCTGCACAGGCTGGGAAGCGGGCTGCCCAAAGCCCAACGAGGCCAGCACCTGCTGCACCGCGCCCGCCAGCTGGTGGTAAGAAGCCTTTTCCGATTTCTGCTGCCAGGTTTCGGCCGAGGCATTGCCCGTCAGGTAGAGGACCAGCTTGTTCTGCTCAGTGTACTGCCCATCGGCCTGGCGGTGGTAGGTTTTGCCGAACTCATAGAGCTTCAGGTCGCGCTGGCGGCGGTTCACGTTGTAGCGCACCACCTCCAAGCCGCTGTGCAGCAAGGTAGGGCGCAGCACGTTCAGCTCGGCGCTGTTGTAGTTGAGCAGCGGCACCAGGGTTTCGTCCCGCTCCCCGTTCTTTTCGAAGTACAGGGAGTTGGTGATGGAGTTGGTAATGATTTCCGAGAAGCCCTGCCCGCTCAGCAGGCGGGCCGTGTTCTGGCGGATGATTTCCGGGTCGGGGTTCGGGAACTTAGCCAGGTAGCTGGCCGAGTTGTGCGGGCGCAGGGCCACGTGGTTGTAGCCGTAGATGCGCAGTATCTCCTCAATAATATCCGCCTCCCGGGTCACGTCCACCTTGTGCGGCGGCACCGACAGAATCCACTCGGCGTGGCCAGCTTCGTCGGTCAGCTCCTCGCTGATGAGGATGTCGAGGTCCGTCAGAATCTGACGGATGCGCTCCGGCGCTATGAACTGGCCCACGAGCTTTTCCACCCGGGGCAAGCGCAGGCGCACAGGATTGTGGCCAATGTGTGTCGGGTATTCATCCACGATGGGTGCGGCCACGGTTGCACCGGCCACTTCCTGCAGCAGCAGGGCAGCGCGTTTCAGGGCAATGAGCACCATGTTGGGGTCGGTGCCACGCTCAAAGCGGAAAGAAGCATCGGTTTTGAGCTGATGCGTCTGGCCGGTTTTGCGCACCACGGCGGGACTGAAATAGGCGCTTTCCAGGAACACACGCGTAGTACCCTCCGACACCCCGGAGGTTTTGCCCCCGAACACCCCGGCCAGGGCCATAGGCTGGCCTTCCGCGTCGGCAATGACGAGGTCGGCGGCTTTGAGGGTACGCTCGGCGCCGTCCAGCGTCACGAACTTCTCCCCTTCTTCCGCCCGCTTCACGCGCACGTGGCTGCCGGTAATCTGGCTGGCATCGAAGGCGTGCAGGGGCTGGCCCAGCTCGTGCAGCACGAAGTTGGTCACGTCCACCACGTTGTTGATGGGCGAGAGGCCAATGCTGCGCAGGCGACGCTGCAGCCATTCCGGCGAGGGGCCTACGTGCACGTTGTCCAGCAGCAAGCCGGCGTAGCGCGGGCTGGCCGCAGCGTCTTCCAGGGTCACGCGGATGTTTTGCGCAGCCTCGGCAGGCGCATGGAAGCCGCTGATATCGGGCAGGTGGCAGGGCTGGCGCAGCAGGGCACGCAGCTCGCGGGCCACACCAAAGTGCGAAGCCGCGTCGGCGCGGTTGGGTGTCAGGCCAATCTCGAACACTGAATCGGAGCCCAGGCCGAAGTACTCGGCGGCGGGAGTACCGTTGGGCAGGTCGGTGGTGAGCACCATAATGCCGGCGTGCGAGTGACCCAGCCCGATTTCATCCTCGGCGCAGATCATGCCTTCGGAGGCCGCCCCCCGAATCTTGGATTTCTTGATTTTGAACGGCTCCCCTTCGCTGGGATACAGCATAGCGCCTTCCAGGGCGACTACTACCCGCTGCCCGGCCGCCACGTTGGGCGCACCGCACACAATCTGACGCGGGGTAGCGTCGCCTACGTCCACCGTCGTCAGGCTGAGCTTGTCGGCATCGGGGTGTTTTTCGCAGGTGAGCACCGTGCCCAGCACCACACCCCGCAGGCCGCCTGGCACGCTTTCCAGCTCCTCAATGCCTTCTACTTCCAGGCCCGAGCCAGTGAGCAGGCGCCCGATTTCCTCAGCGGGTTTGTCGGTTGGAATCAGGGTACGGAGCCAGTCGAGGGAAATTTTCATTAGAAATGCAGTCGTCAGAAATCAGTAATTGGCGTTGGTCCAGGCCAACAGGCCAGGCAAAGGTACGGATTTGCGCTACCGCAAAACGCCCGGTTTTTTGCCTACGGTCAGGTTACTCTTTGTCTCCGGCAGCGTGGTCGGCGTGGTCGTGAAACTCCTTTTCGCCGGCTTCAATGGCAATAGGCAGCCGGTTATCGGTGGGCGGCACGGGGCAGGCGTAGGCGTCGTTGTAGGCGCAGTAAGGGTTGTAGGCCTCGTTGAAGTCCAGCGCCAGCTCGGTGGCACCGGCTGGGGGCAGGGCCGCATCGAGGTAGCGCCCCCCGCCGTAGCTGGTGAAGCCATTGGTTTTGTCGGTGAAGGGCACAAACAAGGTGGAGTCCTGCCCATCGGCCTTCAGAAATAACGTGAGCTGCTGGGGTTGCTGATTGAGCTGAAAGGAGGCCCGACCCCACCGCAAGTAGTTTTCCGCCTTGCCATCGGTCAGGGCCATGCTCACCGTATCGGGCCGGGAATAGACTTCCAGCTGAGCCTCCACGCGGTAGTCCGGGTTGGGGGCAAAATAGCGCAGGCTGTCGAAGGTGTCGCGCTGCTCCTGGCTGAGCGGGGAGCCATCTACGCGGCGGAAGGCGTCGTTTTTCTCCTGCCGGGTTTTGCGCAGGCGCACGGCGTACTGGTTATCGTTGAAAACAAGGTCGGTCAGGAAGTAGCCGATAACAACCAGCAGGCCCAGGCCGATGAGGAATTTGGGAGTAAGGCGCATGCGGCAAAGGTAATTGCTCGTTGCCCGTTGTCCGTAGCCCGTTTCCAGATTAGGCCCTACTCACCTAATGGCCAGTTCACCTTACAGCATGCCTTCATCGGCGAAGCTGTAGTAGCCCGCGTCGGTGTAGATAAGGTGGTCGAGAATGGGTAGATCCAGGAACTGCCCGGCTTCCTTGAGCTTGCGGGTGAGAGCAATGTCGGCCGCCGAGGGGTTACGGTTCCCGCTGGGGTGGTTGTGCACCAGAATAACCGACGAAGCCAGCTGCTCCAGGGCTTCCTTGAAAATCAGCTTCGGGTCAGCCACCGTGCCTGCTACGCCGCCGCGGCTGATGCTGACCGTGCGCATCACCACGTTGGCCCGGTTCAGTAGCACCACCCAGAACTCCTCGTGGGGCAAGTCCTGCAAGTGGGGCTTGATGACGCGGTAGATATCGGCGGAAGAGCCGATAACCGGGCGGGCCGCGGCTTCGGTTTCTTTGCGCCGCCGCCCCAGCTCCAGCGCGGCCACAATGGTAATAGCCTTCGCCTCGCCAATGCCTTTCTGCCGCATCAACTCTTTCACCGACATGCGGGCCAGCGCGTTTAAGTCGTTCTGCACCGCGCTGAGCACCAGTTTGGCTACATCTACGGCCGAGAGGCGGGCGGTGCCGGAGCCCAGCAGAATGGCCAGTAGCTCGGCATCGGAAAGGGCCGACCGGCCTTTTTGCAGCAGCTTTTCACGGGGCCGGTCTTCCTCGGCCCAGGCTTTGATGCTGAAGGATGTCGGCGTCGCGTAGTGCAGGGGGGCCGTGTCGGATATTAATTCGGATAGCGTCATAGAAGGCTGCCTAAGATAGAATCCGACGGAATTATGCAAAAAATACAATAACACCCAGATCAATAAAGTAAAAAGCCAAAATTTTCGTCTTCTACTTTTGCCAGGGCGCCCCTGAACTAAAAGACTTGCGCCTGGTTTTGCCTCCTGATATGTCTCGACTAACTGGTTCTCTTTTCTTCCTGGCGGCCTTGCTGGCGGCCGAATGGTATAGTTTTCAAGCCGTGCGGGCCCTGGCCCCCGCGCCCGGCTCCCCGGCACGCCGTTTGGTGCTGGCCGGCTATTGGCTGCTGACGGTGGCCGTGTGGGCGCTGGGCATCTGGGCCATGAGCAACCGGCGCGAGCATCCTTCCTTTAAGTCGTACCTGGGCGGGGTGCTGCTGGCCATGCTGGCCGCCAAGCTGGTGGTGCTCATTCCGCTGCTGCTGGAAGACCTGGTGCGCCTGGGCCGCTGGGTTTGGCAGGCGGTGAGCCGGCCAGCGGGTAGCGGCAGCGGGCCCGCTATTTCGCGGAGTGAGTTTCTGAGCAAAGCCGCACTGCTGGCCGGGGCCGTGCCTTTCGTGTCCTTGCTCTGGGGCATGGTGAAGGGCGGCACCGATTACACGGTGAAGCGCGTAACGCTGCGTTTTCCCAACCTACCGGCCTCGTTCGACGGGTTCAAGCTGCTGCAGATTTCTGACCTGCACTCGGGCTCTTTTCACACCAAGGAGCCGCTGCAGCGGGCCGTGGCCCTCATCAACCAGCAGCAGGCCGATCTGGTGGTGATGACCGGCGACCTGGTAAACAACCTCGCCACGGAAGTAGAAGAGCACATCGATACGCTGGCGGGCATCCAGTCCAAACTGCCCATCTTCTCCATTCTGGGCAACCACGACTATGCCGACTACGTGGAGTGGCCCACCCGCGAGGAAAAGGTGGCCAACCTGAACCGCCTTAAGCAAAACCACGCCAAGATTGGCTGGCGCCTGCTGCTCGACGAAAGCCACACGCTTGAGCGCAACGGCGAAAAGATTTCCATCATCGGGGTGGAGAACTGGGGCGCGCAGATGCGCTTTCCCAAGTACGGCAACCTGGCCAAGGCCCACGCCACTTCCGGCGACGCCCCGTTCAAGATTTTGCTTTCCCACGATCCTTCCCACTGGGATGCCCAGGTGCACGAGTACCCCGATATCGACCTGACGCTCTCGGGCCACACCCACGGCATGCAGTTCGGCATCAACCTGTCGTTTCTGAAATGGAGCCCGGTGCAGTACGCTTATAAGCAGTGGGCGGGCCTCTACCAGCGCGGCAAGCAGTACCTGTACGTAAACACCGGGCTGGGCTTCATCGGCTACCACGGCCGGGTGGGCTTCCTACCCGAAATCACCGTGTTCGAGTTGAAGCGCGCTTAAGCCGTTCTTTTTGTTTACTTCTGAAACGCCACTGGTCTTTTGCCCAGTGGCGTTTTCGTTGTAGGGGTTAGCCCTATTGGTAACCGTGCTCCAAGCACTACCGTATAGGCTCCATCTTCCCTAACTCTCCCTTCCCCCTCCCACCAAACTGCTCTTTATCAAATGAAAAAGACCTTGCTTTTGCTCTCGTGTGCCGTGGCACTGACGATGGGCGCCTGTTCGCAGGAAAAAACAACCGACACCGCCACCACCAACATGGAAGGTGACGGTATGACGACCACCACCACCACGACGACAACGACGATGTCGCCGGCTATGTACACCAAGGAAGCCGTGGAAAGCCGCGCCGACCGGATGGCGGCTGACATGGCAGCTAAGATGAAGCTGGACGACGCCATGCGCACCAAAGTGCGGACCGTCTATGTGAACCGCGGCATGCGCATGAGCGAGCTGGCCAACAAATACGCTTCTGATACGACCGGCATGGCCGCTGATATGCGCAACGTATACAGCGAGGCCGATATGGAAATGAAGCAGGTATTCGTAGATCCGGCCATGTACACGCAGTACGAAACCGACCGGATGAGCTACTACGACACCAATTACATGGACGACACGAGCATGTCGGCTGATGCTTCCGGCTCTTCCGATGCCAGCATGGAAGCCAGCTCGAAGACCAAGTACGACGATGGCTCGAAAGTGAAAGTAAAAAGCGACGGTGACGTAAAAATCAAAGACGCCGAAGGCAACAAAACCAAAATGGACGCCGACGACGGCACCGTGAAGGACAAGCCGGAGAACGGCGACAAAACCGTTATTAAGTAAGCTCAGTCCGGCTGCCTTGGCCGGATCCTTGCTCTTCAAAAGCCACGCCGTGCAACGGCGTGGCTTTTTTTTGCCTCCTTTGGAGCCAGCCCGTCGATGAAAACGGCCGGCTGGGCGTTTTTCCCTGAGCTCCTACCCGGGGGTTGTATTAGCTTTGTACCCAGGATGTCTTTTCGATTGCTGCCCGTTGTTTTACGCACCCTACTGGGCTTTTTGGGCCTGCTGCTCGCTAGTCAGGCAGCGGCCCAGGTACGCGTGACGGGCTCCATAGAAGAAGCAGCTACGCGCAAGCCAATTCCCGGGGCCTCGGTAGTGGTGCAGCGCACGCGCCAGGGCGTAGTAGCCAACGAGGAAGGCGACTTCGGCATTACAGCCGGCCGCACCGACACGCTCATTTTTCGGGCCGTAGGTTTTAAGTCGCAGCGGTTGCCGCTGGGTGGCACGGGCTTGTCGCAGCTGATCGTGCAGATCAAGCTGGTACGCGACAGTATCCAGCTGGGCGAAGTGAAGGTGCGCAGTGGCCGCCCCGACGAAGCTACCATCAACCGGGCCCTGCGCAATATCAAGCGCCCCAGTACGGCTCCGACCAGCGCCGTGAAACGCCCCCCGGCGCCCAAACCCCTGTTCCCCGTCGATTCCATGGCGCCCAAGCCCCCGACTCCCTCCCTGCAAAGCCCGATAAGCTTGCTCTACGACCAGTTTTCGCGGGAAGGCAAGCAGCGGCGCAAAATGGAAGAGATTCAGGCGGCCGAGCAGGCCGCCGCGGAAGCGGCAAAAAACCGCAAAGCCCGCCAGCAATACAACCGTAACTTCAAGGATAATACGGGCTACGAGGTAGAGTAAGGGCTGCTGCTGCCAGGGCCCAATGTGGGCATTTCCGCGGCAGTTACCTTCAACCATTCAACCAGCCTGCCGTACAGTTGGGGTATGCGAATTGGTTATCCCTGCGTCAACGAATCGTTGCCGTGCACCTCGACTTCAACTTTCCGGCTGGCCTCCTACTCCGAGGAGCGGCTGGTACAGGCCGTCAGCAATAACCTGGCGTGCCTGCAAAATATCCTGGAGTACAACGTAGCGCACGGGCTCCTGTTCTTCCGCATGGGCTCGGGCCTGGTGCCCTTCGGCTCCCACCCCATCAACACCTTTCCCTGGCAAACGCACTTTGCGGCTGAACTGCGGGCCCTCGGCGACTACATCAAAGCCCACAACCTGCGGGTTTCATTTCACCCCGACCAGTTTGTGGTTCTGAACTCGCCCGACCCCGGCATTGTGGAGCGCAGCATCCAGGAGCTGGTGTACCAGGGCTCCTTGCTGGATCTGATGGGGCTGGACTCGACTATGAAGCTGCAAATCCACGCTGGTGGCCTTTACGGGGATATGGAATCGGCGCTGGCGCGCTGGATAGCCACCTACCACCGTCTGCCCGACGCCGTGAAAGCCCGCTTGGTGGTGGAAAACGATGACCGGCTGTACAGCCTGCGCAACTGCCTGCGCCTGCACGAAGCCGTGGGCGTGCCGATTCTTTTCGACAACCTGCACCACGAGTGCCTCAACCACGGGGAACCTATGGCTGAGGCATTACGAATGGCGTTTGCCACCTGGCATCCTACCCGGGACGGCGTACCCATGATGGACTACAGCGCGCAGTCCGTTGGTGAGCGGAAGGGCAAGCACACGGCTTCGTTGGACGAGGGGCTGTTCCGGGAGTTTCTTACCCACCTGCACGGCCACGACGCCGACATCATGCTCGAAATCAAAGACAAGGAAGCCAGTGCCCACCGTGCCTGCGCCATCATGCACGACATAGGCTTGCTGGTGCGCGCCGCCTCTCCCACCGTTTCTTCTTAACTACTTATCCCCTTTCCTACCTACATGGCACAGGAACCCACATCGGCCGATATGCTGGCCAGCACCATTCATGCCCTGCAAGCGGGGCTTACGCAGGTACCACTCAGCGCGGCCATGGATGCTACCGAGGCCTGGCAGCAGCAGTTCCTGCAAAGCGGCCAGCCGGAGCTCCAGGACATAGCCCGCGAAATCGGCAACCTGCAGTCGTTGCTGACGGAAAAGCCTTTAAATGGTCCCGCCATTGGCCGCTCCCTGAGCTTGCTGGGCAGCCAGGTAAGCCAGCAAACGGCGGCGGCCCCGGCCGAACGCCAGTTGGGCCTCTCGCAGCTGAGCACCCTGCTGCTGCGCCTGGGCGGGGAGCTGGAAACTGACAACAACGGTCAGTAAACTTCTTACTTGCTAGGCCAGAGCAGCTTCTGCTTTAAAACCATCCGAACACAAAACCGCCTCAGCATTCTGCGTAGCAGGACGCTGAGGCGGTTTTGTGTTGCGGCTACCGGGCAGGCTAGATGTACATAGCGTACGCGTCGGGCTGGTAGCTGGCGGTGATGCCGTCGGCTTCTGTGCCGAAGGCCTGGGCCAGATCCGCTATAAGGTCCTGCGGGTCTTCCACGCCTATCGACAGCCGAATCATCTGGGAAGAAATGCCCATTTCGCGCTGCACCTCGGGCATAATGTCGGAGTGCGTCATGGTGGCCGGGTGCTCGGCCAGGCTCTCGGTGCCACCCAGGCTCACGGCGAGCTTGATCAACTTGAGGCGGTTCAGAAACTGGAACGCCTCGGCCTCGCCCCCTTCGATATCAAAGGAAATCATGGAGCCGGGCGAAAGGCACTGCTGCTCGTAGATGGCCTGCTGAGCGGGGTCGTGCTCCAGGTGCGTGAGGTAGTAGGTCCGCGCCACCTGCGGGTGCTCGCGCAACCAGTCGGCAATAACCTGGGCGCTCTGGGCGGCCCGCTCCATGCGCAGTTTCAGGGTTTCGAGGCTGCGCATCAGCATCCAGCCGGTGTTTGGGTCGCACATGGTGCCCATGAAGGTGCGCATGGCTTTGATTTCCTTCATCAAGGGCTTGGAGGCCAGCACGGCCCCGGCAATCAGGTCGGAGTGGCCGCCCAGGAACTTGGTGGCCGAATACAGCACCACGTCGGCCCCGTGGTGCAGGGGGTGCTGAAATACGGGCCCCAGGAATGTGTTGTCGACCACTACGCGGATGGGCTGCTCCTCCGAGCCATGCTGGCGGGCTACTTCGGCGCAGGCTCGCAGATCCACCAGGTGGTTGGTGGGGTTGGCGGGCGTCTCCACGTAAATCATAGCCAGGCGGCCTTGCACAATCTCCGCTACCTGCGCCGACAGCTCTTCCTGACTGGCCTTGGGCGAAAAGCCTACGGCCGTGATGCCAAAGCGCGGCAGCACCTGCTTGAGAAAGAAGTCGGTGCCCCCGTACACGGGCTCGGAGTGCAGGACCACGTCGCCGGGCTTGAGCAAAGCCAGCAGCGTGGTGCTGATGGCGGCCATGCCGCTGGCGAAGGAAGCCGCTTCCTCGGCCCCGTCCCAGAGCGTGAGGCGATGCTCCAGAATCTCCAGGCTGGGGTTGTTGAGGCGGGAGTAAATCAGCCCCATTTCCTCGTCGGGGTCGGCCTGGCGCAGCCCGTAGGCCAGCTCAAAGAAAGCTTTGCCTTCCTCGGCGTTCCTGAAAACAAAGGTGGATGTCTGGAAAATCGGGCACTTGATGGCGCCTTCGCTCCAAGCCGGGGTGTAGCCGTAGCTCATCATCAGGCTCTCGGGCCGGAGACGGTGGCCGTTGATTTCGGCCGCTTCCTGTAAGGGTTTCATGGTGGGTGGGGATGGGTGGATGGGTTTGCGAAGGTAGAAATTTGCTTATAGCTGGCGGTACTTTATCGGCTTGCAACGCGTTACCGTCGAGCTGCTCTGGCCCCAAACCCGGGCTGCAACACCCGCCTATTGCCAGTCGCTGCTGTGGCAGGAATACCCAGGGCTTACTTTTTACCAGCGGCCGTAGATACTACCTCGTTAAGGCTCATTACGGCTGTTTTTTCACCCAGGGGCGCGGGCCCAAGCTCCTGCTTAGGCCGGTGACAGCGGGCACGCTGAAGGCGTTTTCAGCAACCCGCAAAAAGCCATAAGCTCGGCTTTGAAACGTGAGAAAAATCAGGTAAACTACTGATACCAGTCATGGAGCTGGTTGCCGGGGGGCGGCACCTTTGTGCGCAGCTCCGGGGCCAAATCCTAGCTGGCCAGCTGTCCTACCTCTTTTTCTCTACCACCATGAAAAACATCCTGGTTCCCACCGATTTTTCGCCCGAAGCGCATTACGCGTTTGAAGTTGCCGTGCAGCTGGCCCGGCGCACGGGCGGGCGCGTGCTGGTTCTGCACGTGGTAGAAATGCCCGAAACTGCCCAGTTCAGCACCTACGGCGGCCCGGTGACCGGCGATGAAACCGCGGGCGCGCACGGCAGCCTGGAGGAAGTATTCGTGCTGAAGCTGCTGCAGGCCACCAAGCGCCGCATGCACCAGCTCATAGCCGAAGCCGCCGAGCGGGCCCCGGAGGTGCCGGTGCAGGACATGGTGCACACGGCCCGCCTGCACACGGCCATCCTGCAGGTGATTGAGGAAAAGCAGATCGACTTGGTGGTGATGGGCGCCCAGGGTCATACCGTAGCCGAGCACTTCTTTATGGGCTCGAACACCGAGCGGCTGGTGCGCACCGCACCCTGCCCGGTGCTGGCCGTGAAGCACCCCATGCCCAATCTGGACGTGCAGAACCTTGTTTTCCCCTCCGATTTCGCGGCCGAAGCCGATTGCGCGGCCCCGGAGCTCCGCGCCATGCTGGCATTGTTCCCGGAGGCCACCCTGCACCTGCTGAACGTGGTACCAAGTGCGGCCCAGCGCGCCCCGGCCCTGGAGAAAATTACCCGGTTTGCCCACCGCCACCAGCTGGCGCGCACCTTGTCGGCGGTGGTAGAAGCGGCTAGTCCCAGCGTGGGCATTCCGGAGTATGCCCAGCAGGTGCCGGCCGGGCTGGTTATTCTGCCCACCCACGGCCGCACGGGCCTGAGCCGGTTTTTGCAGTCCAGCATTGCCGAGCAGGTAGCCACCCACACCTTTCCGCCGGTGCTCACGTTCCGGCTGGGACATAGCCGCGGCCTGGCCGACCCAACACCGGCCGCGGGTGCTACGTTACAGTCGGCATGACGAAAGCCGTTTTCATTGCTACCGCCGAACCGTATAGTGGCAAGTCCCTGGTTGCCCTGGGGCTGGTGAACATGCTCCTGGGCCAGGCACGCCGGGTGGGCTACTTCAAGCCCATCATCGACTACGACCCCGCCCAGGAGCCCGACCCGCACATCGATACCGTTGCCCGGTACTTTAAGCTGCCCTTCGCCTACGCCGATACCTACGCCTACACCCGGCCGCAGGCCCTGCAGCTGCTGGAAGCCGATGCCCAGGGCGAGCTGATTGACGTGGTCATTCACAAGTTCAAGCAGTGGGAAGAAGCCTACGACTTCACGGTGGTGGAAGGCAGCGACTTCCTGGGGCCGGGTACGGCCATTGAGTTCGACGCCAACGTGTCCATTGCCAAAAACCTGGGCGTACCGGTTATCCTGGTCGTGTCGGGCGAAGGAAAGAGCACGGCGCAGGTGGTCAGCTCGGTGCTGACGCTGCTGCGCACCTTCGAGGCCCGCGAGGTGCCGGTGCTGCTGGCCGTGGCCAACCGCGTGGCCCCCGAGCAGGCCGCCGACGTGCAAACCCTGCTGCGGGCCCAACTGCCCGAGGAGGTGCTGCTGGCCGTGATTCCCGAGGATCCGCAGCTGCGCCACCCTACCATGCGCGAAATTCACGCCGGGCTGGGCAGCAAGCTGCTGTTTGGGGAAGCCGGGCTGGGCAACCAGGTCGACAACTATGTGATTGGGGCCATGCAGGTACCCAACTTCCTGAACTATCTCAAGGAAAATGTACTGATTGTGACGCCCGCCGACCGGGGCGACATCATCGTGTGCGCCCTGCAGGCCAACCAGTCGGCCAGTTACCCGCGCGTGGCGGGCATTGTGCTTACGGCCGGGGCCGAACCCGACGAGCCCATCATGCGCCTGCTCGAAGGCCTGCCCAACGTGGTGCCCATCCTTACCATGCCCACCGGCACCTTCGAAACCACCACCCGCGTGGGCGCCATCAAGTCCCGTATCACCCCCGATACCCCGAAGAAGATTCAGCTGGCCATCAGCACCTTTGCGCGGTACGTGGAGGTAAAGGCGCTGGAGGAAAAGCTCATCAGCTTCCAGCCCGAGGGCATTACGCCCCACATGTTCCAATACCGGCTGCTGCAGTGGGCCCGCCGCCAGCGCCGCCACATTGTGCTGCCCGAGGGCAACGACGACCGGGTTCTGCGGGCCGCCGCCCTGCTCCTGCATCAGGATGTAGTGGACCTGACCATCCTGGGCAACCCCGCCGACGTGGCTGCCTCGGCCAAACGCCTGGGGGTGCAGCTGCCAGCCGGCCACGTGCGCGTCATCGACCCGGTGAACTCGGAGTACTACGCCGACTACGTGGAAACTTTCTACCAGCTGCGCAAAGACAAGGGCGTAAACCACGACATGGCCCGCGACCTGCTGCGCGACGTGTCGTACTTCGGCTCGATGATGGTGTACAAGGGCCACGCCGATGGCATGGTGTCGGGGGCGGTGCATACTACTCAGCACACCATCCGGCCAGCCCTGCAGTTCATCAAAACCAAGCCGGGAGTGTCAGTGGTGTCGTCGGTGTTCTTTATGTGTCTGCCCGACCGGGTAGCCGTGTTCGGCGACTGCGCCGTGAACCCGAACCCCACGGCCGAGCAGCTGGCCGAAATTGCCATTTCCTCGGCTGAAAGCAGCCTAGCCTTTGGCATTGAGCCGCGCATCGCCATGCTTTCCTACTCCTCTGGCACCTCAGGCGCCGGAGCCGACGTGGAGAAGGTGCGCCTGGCCACCGAGCTGGTGCGCCAGCGCCGCCCCGACCTGAAAGTGGAAGGCCCCATCCAGTACGATGCCGCCGTGGACCCGCTGGTGGGCCGTCAGAAGCTGCCCGGCTCCGAAGTGGCCGGCCAGGCCAGCGTGCTCATCTTCCCCGACCTGAACACCGGCAACAACACCTATAAAGCCGTGCAGCGCGAAACCGGCGCCCTGGCCATCGGCCCGGTACTACAGGGCCTCAACAAACCCGTGAACGACCTCAGTCGCGGCTGCACCGTGGACGACGTGTTCAACACCGTGGTGATTACGGCTATTCAGAGCCAGCTGGGGTGAAAAGACGTTAGAACGCCATGCTGAGCGGAGCCGAACCATCTCACTAGTGTGGCAAACCCTACGAAGCAGCAAATTTCAATAACCCGCGCAGCAATATGATGGGATTTTCGGCCCGCGCTTACTTCGCGTGGGCTTTCAGCAGAGTCAACAGCTCTTGGTTGAAGCTGGATTTCTTTGTCTCCAGAGTGGCAAAGAAATCCGCATCGAACTGCTCGATTAGTCCCACGGCGCGCTTGGTTGCTGCTGCTCCTTCTGGCGTGAGGGTTATGGTCTTGGCGCGCGTGTCGGAGTGATGCTCCTGCCGGTTGACTAGCTGTTTCCGCTGTAGCGTCCGGATAATGGTGGAGGTCGTCATCGGGTCGATTTTGCTGTGCACCGATAAATCAATCTGGGTAATGCTGTCTTTCTGCTTCGACAACCACAGCAAACTGGCCAGTATGACGAATTGCGGGTGGGTTAAGTCAATACCATCCAGTGCCTTCTTGATGCCTCGCTGCCAAAGGGTGGTCACCTGCCAAAGCAGAAAGCCGGAGCTTTCCTCGGCCGCGTTTACGCTGAAGTCGTTAGCTACTTTTTTCATATCGACTGATTAAAGCCCTTACAGCGCGCTGGCGGTTTCAATCTGCTTCTGCATATCAGTTGGCAATGCGTCCACAATAGTCTGCGCAACAAGCTTAATCCATAGAAAGGACAAAGGCCCCTGAACCGATAAGGTGTTGGTGATGCGCAGGCCCTCGGGCGTTTCTTCAAACGTGTGCTTGTCGTACATCTTAGCCAGTGGGAAGCTGGTCACGTCGAGGAAATGTTGGTTAACCTCCGTTTCCAACAATTTCACTTTCACTTTAGGGCCACCTTTGGGCTTTAAAGTAAAGTGGCTGCCCTTTTCGAATCGGCCTTCCAGTCGGGCAAATTCGATGCCTTCGTCCCACTGGTGCCAGTTGTTGACATCAGCAAAGAGCTTCCACATTTGTTCTTTGGTCACGGCAGTGGTGACGATTGAGTGCGACTTAGTCCACATAGTTTTTGATATGATATGTACAAATATAATATGTATACATATCATATCAAACATCAACTATGACTTTTTCGCTCTGAGTTACTGCTTAACCACACGGCCAGGACATTGCCGCGCAGCATAACGCTTATAAATAGCACGCAACTTCTTTTTTATTAATCAATTACGCCGTAAGCTTTTTTAGAAACAATGTCTACTTAACGCTTTCTGCTATGAAGCGCCTTCTATAGGCCAGACATCGTATTTCATACAGCACATACTGAGTATACCAACTTATATACTGACTACATAGGTCACTTCGCGGCTCTGTCTTCCTTAGGAAGACGAGCAGTAACTATGGATTAACCTCTTGTACTTTTTAATCCCATCAGGAGCCATTTCAGACACTATGACAACGAGCTTACCGCAGGGCAAGTACACGCAGTCAGTTGATACAAGCTTCGCACACAGCCTACTTTCTCTGCTAGTTTTGCCGGCGTCTGAAATCAGTGCTGCAGAAGCAAGCTTTCGGAAGCAGATACTGGTAGCCGACCAGCGTTACTTTGTTTTTGCTGCTTATGGCAACTAACTAACCATAGAAACTTGCCAAACCCGGTACAACCCTCCTCAGGATCTACATGCACATCTTCGTCATCAACTCCGGCAGCTCTTCCATCAAGTACCAGCTGTTTCGCTGGCCCCAGGAGCGGCCCGTGTGCAGCGGGCTGGTAGAGCGCATCGGCGCGGACCAAGCCACCATCACCCACAAAGTCTTTGCGCTGGATGCTCCGGAGATGCCGGCCACTGAGCAGCGCCTCACCCTGCCCCTACCCAACCACGAGGCCGGTTTGCGAGAAGTTGTGCGCCTGCTCACGGCCGCCCCCAATGGCGTGATTCAGGACCCGGCTGACATTGCCGTGGTGGGCCACCGGGTGGTGCACGGCGGGGAGGCATTTGCGGCTACTACTTTGATTACGCAAGCAGTGAAAACCGAAATCCGGCGGCTGTTTGCCCTGGCCCCCCTGCACAACCCGGCCAACCTGCTGGGCATCGACGTGGCGGAGCAGCTGTTTCCGCAGGCCCGGCAGGTGGCGGTGTTCGACACGGCTTTTCACCAGACCCTGCCCGAGTACGCCTTCCGCTACGCTCTGCCCGAGGCGTTGTACACCGAGCAGCGCATCCGCAAATACGGCTTCCACGGCACCAGCCACCAGTACGTAGCCGCCCAGGCCACAGCGTACCTGGGCCTCCCCGATGCCCGCCTGATTACGGTACACCTGGGCAACGGCTGCAGCGTAGCGGCCGTGCGCGGGGGCCTTTCCCTGGATACCAGCATGGGCTTTGGCCCCCTGGCCGGCCTGGTGATGGGCACCCGCACCGGCGACCTGGACCCTTCCGTGCTGCTGCATTTGCTGGGGCCGCTGGGCTACTCTCCCGAGCAGGTGAGCACCCTGCTGAACAAGGAAAGCGGGATGCTGGGCCTCACGGGTAGCAGCGACATGCGCGACATCGGGGCGGCCTTGGCGGCTGGCGACGCCCGCGCCCAACTGGCCTACGACCTCTACGCATACCGCATCCGCCAGTACATTGGGGCCTACGTGGCCGTGCTGGGCGGACTGGATGCGGTAGTCTTCACGGCCGGTGTGGGCGAAAACGACGCCTTGGTGCGCCGCCTCGCGTGCCAGGACATGGGCTTCTTTGGGCTGGAGTTGGATGAGGCAGCCAATCAGCAGCGCATCCCTGGCCTGCGGGAAATCAGCCTGCCTTCCTCCCGGGCGAAGATTCTGGTGGTGCCGACCAATGAGGAGCTGGAAATTGCGCGGCAGTGCGCGCAGTTGCTGGCTTAAGCCAGAAGCTGTCTTTTCGTTGTTGGCATACCCTGTTGCGTATGCCAACAACGGGAAATGCTGGTTGTCAAAGCATGGTTGGCGCTAAATTCAGGTTACGTCGAAGCTATTCGGAAAGTCTGCTTTCCCGCTTTAATTGTCATTCTGAGCGGAGCGAAGGACCTTATCACGCTTGAACGGCTTGTTCTGCTATGACAAGGTCCTTCGCTCCGCTCAGGATGACAACCATTTTTGACTTTAGTAAACAGCTTCGTCATGCTAAGCGCAGCCAAAGCAGCATACTTCCCAAACCCGCCCTTAGCTCAGCCAGTCGATGCCAGGGCGCAGCCAATGCTGGGTAGCTTCTTCGGGGGAGCCGGGCTCGATGGGAAAGTTGTAGTGCCACTCACACTGGGGCGGCAGGCTCATCAGGATGCTTTCGGTGCGGCCGCCGGTTTCCAGGCCAAACTTCGTGCCCCGGTCGATGGCCAAGTTGAACTCGGCGTAGCGGCCCCGGCGCACCAACTGCCACTGCTTCTGCCGCTCGGTGTGAGGAAGGCCGGCATTCTGGCGCATAAGGGTAGAATACGTACGCCCATACACCTCGCCTACGGCCTGCACGAAGGCGAACAGCTCCTCAAACGTGCCATCCTGGCCCACCGTCAGCCGGTCGAAGAAGATGCCGCCGATGCCGCGGGTTTCCTGGCGGTGGGGCAAGTAGAAGTACTCATCGGCCCACTGCTTGAAGCGCGGGTAGTAGGCCGGGTTATGCTGGTCGCAGACCTGCTTGATTTGCTGGTGAAACCAACGGGCCTGGGTTTCATCCACGTAGATGGGCGTCAAATCCAGCCCGCCGCCAAACCAGGCTTCCCCGTTGCCGGCCTCGAAGTAGCGCACGTTCATGTGGGAAATGGGCACGAGCGGGCTGCCCGGGTGCTGCACCACCGACACGCCCGTGGCAAAGTAGTTGGGGTCGGGCATGAGCAGGGTGCGGGCCGCCGCCTCACTTATGCGCCCTTCCACGGCCGAGAAATTTACCCCACCTTTTTCCAGCACCGCGCCCTGGCTGATAACGCGCGTGCGCCCTCCGCCCCCGCTGTGGTGCACCCAGGCATCTTCCCGGAACGTGCCGGTACCATCGGCCGCTGCCAACTGCTCACAGAGCCAGTCCTGAAACCAGCGCATCCACTCCGCTACCGTAGCCCGCACGGCTTGCGGCGCGGCCGGTGCATCATTTGTAAGTACCATACTAGTAAACGTGAAAAAGATGAGAAGTTAGCCGGCCGTAACCGGGGTAAAGCGCCCGGCCGCAGCAAGCGGCATTCCCTGGGTCAGCCGCCGGCTTTCGGCCGCCTGCCGCAGGTGACACTGGGCACAGCAGGTTTCCGTGGGCAGCTGGCTGGTGGGCAATAGCACCAGCGGGATGCGCAGATGATAGGCGTTGGTTTTGGTGTAGTGCGGGTGAAAAAAGCGGCGCACCAGGCAGCCATCGGCAGTAGCCAGCACGAGCAGCTGAGCCGCCTGCTGGGCGCAGAAGTCGCTGAGGCCTTCCAGGGCGTCTTCCTCCGGCAGTAAGTGCCCGGTAGCCTCGGGCAGGTGGGCCCGGGCTTCCATCAGCGCCTTTTTGAGGGGCGCCAAACCCACGTGGGTAGGCGCGTAGAACTGCACTAGGTCGAAGTGGGCTCCGGCCGGGCGCGTAAGCTGGGTCAGGAAAGGCAGGCGGCGCGCATCGAGGTGCGTAAAATCCCCCGACACCACCACGCGGCTGGGCAGCTCGTGGCGGCTGGGCAGCTCGTGGCGGCCGGGCGGCACCACCAGCACCGGGCAGCTCACGTGTTCCGGCAGCAGCATGGGCGTGGTGCCTTCAGCTGTGGCCGTGGCGCAGTCCATGAGCGTGAGGCCCAGCACCACCAGGCTCGCGCAGTAACCATTCACCAGCACTTCCAGGCCCTGGGCCAGGGGCTCAGCCAGCAAATGATAGTGATAGGTGATGCGCCGGCCGCTCTGCCGGGTTAGCTGCTGGTAGCGCAGCCGCTCGGCCAACGCCTGCAGCTGCCGCAGCAGCGCCGCCCGCCCCTCGGCCCCGGTACCCGGCGGGCAGCTATGCACCAGCACAATTTCGGCGGGCAGGCGTAGCGCCAGTTTGTTGGCATACCCCAGCGCGTTTTCGGCGGCGGCAGTAAAGTCAATGGGCACGAGGAGGGTCTGCATCGGGAGAAAGAGGTAAGGAGAAGGAAAACGGGAGGAGCAATTAGCGCGCGGAGGCGGCCTGAGGCACGCTCTGGCAATAGTGCACCGAGGCGGGCTGGCCTACGGGCGCCGCTACTGCCCCGGCCGTGCCCAGCTGCGGACTCAGATACGGAATGCCCAGCCCCAGGCCGCGCAGGATAAACAGGGCCGCCAGGCCCAAGGCCATTACCGGCACGGCCTGGCGCAGGCGCATACGCCACGGCAGCGGCACCAGCTGCCCGCTCAGGGACAAAGCCAGCATAAGCGGCACGGTGCCCAGCCCAAACAAGGCCATGTAGAGCACGGCGCCCGGCACCCCCGGGGCGCTGATGGCTCCGGCCAGGGCCAGGTACACCATGCCGCAGGGCAACAGGCCATTGAGCAGGCCGGTGGTGTAGAGGGCCCGGGCCGTGGGCTGCTGGAAGTAGTATCCCAATTGGTTTTTCACGGCGCCTAGCCCCCGGCTCAGCCCCAGCGCCATAGATGCCCGGCTGGTGTAGCGTTCCGGCACGGCCACCAGCAGCAGAATAAGCAGGCCCGAGGCAATAGAAAGTCCCTGCTGCCAGCCAGCCAGCCGCAACCCCTGCCCCACCATACCGGCCACGGCGCCCAGCAGCGAGTAGGTCGTGACGCGGCCCAGGTTGTAGAGCACCCGCCCCCGCACGTAGCGCCAGCCCACGGGGTTGCCCTGACCCGGCAACGCCAGCGCAATAGCCCCGCACATGCCCACGCAGTGGAAGCTACCCAAAAACCCAAATAAGAAACCAGCCCAGAGCATACGTGAAGGAGGGAATGGATACGGCAGTAAGCCCGCTTACTCGCTGATAGAAAGCTCTTTTTCCAGGAAATACTGCTGGTTGCCGGCCGTGAAATCAACCCGCAGGCGCCAGAGACCGGGCTGCAGCTTGCTGGTGTTCAGCTCCTGCAGGGCCGGAGTGCCAGCGGGCGCGAAGGGCAGCTTGAAATCCAGCTTCTGATCGGAAGGCCGGAAGAAGTGCAGCGTGCCCTCGATAGCCTGCCCGCTCAGGCCGGCCGGCAGCGCCAGCTTCAGGCGGTGAGCTGCGGCCTCGTGGGTGACGACCACCGGCGCGGGCAGGGCCGCCGTGCGCGCCACCGACTCCATGCGCTGCTGGTAGGCCAACTCCTGCTGGTAGTAATCGGGGCTTACCAGGTCGACGCTGGTGCGCATGGCCTGCTGCACCATAAAGCCGATGTAGCTGGCAAAGAGCACGAAGGCAGCAATGATGGCGTAGGGCCAGATGGTGCGTTTAGGAGGAGCTGGGGTAACCATAGCAAAGAAGGTGAGAATCGTTGGGGAGGCAGGGCGCGGGCTACTGCGGCGGCCCCAGAAACTTGGTATCGGTTTCCGTAATGAGCTGGCCGCCGCTAAACACCCCAATGCGAATTTCCTGGTTGGTAGCGTGCAGGGCCGACTTCGGCAGCTCGGCAAAAAACACGCCTTCCGTCAGGCCCTGGGCGGGCAGCGTGAGGCCGTCTTTGCCCACCAGCGCAATGGTGCCGCCGGCCGGCTCCAGCACCCGCAGGGTGATGGGGTACGGGCGGTTGGTTTTGTTGATGACGGAGATGTTGTAGAGGTTGGAAATGGTACCCCGCTCCGTTTTCTGGAACAGCTGCCCCGGGGTGCGCAGCACCGTGGCCTGCACGTTGGAGCGCGACACCAGCAGAAAGGTGAGCACGCTCAGCAACACCACCAGCACCCCCGAGTATACTTTCATGCGGCCCGTCAGCCGGAACGTGGTGCCATTGGCAATGTCGTTTTCCGAGGCGTGGCGGATCAGCCCTTTCGGCAGATCTATCATGGCCATGATGTTGTTGCAGGCATCAATGCAGGCGGTGCAGTTGGTGCACTCCAGCTGCTGGGCGCCATTGCGGATGTCGATACCCGTGGGGCACACCTGCACGCACTGGTGGCAGTCGATGCAGTCGCCGGCGGTGCGCTGCTGGTTTTTGCGCAGCTTCTCGCGCGGCTCGCCACGCTTGTAGTCGTAGGCCACCACCAGGCTGTCTTTGTCCAGGAGCACACCTTGTAGCCGGCCGTAGGGGCAGGCAATGGTGCACACCTGCTCCCGAAACCGGGCAAACACCGCGTAGAATACCCCCGTGAACACCACCATGGAGGTGAGGCCGCCCAGGTGCGCGGTTAGCGGATCGGTCACAATCTTCACCAGCGCATCCGAGCCAATGATGTAAGCCAGGAAGGTGTTGGCAATCAGAAACGAAATCAGCAGGAACAGCGCGTGCTTGCTGGTTTTGCGCCAGATTTTGTTCCAGGTCCAGTCGGCGCGGTCCAGGGCTTTCTGCTGGGGCGCATCGCCTTCCAGCCAGTACTCGATGCGCCGGAACACAAACTCCAGGAAGATGGTCTGGGGGCACACCCACCCGCAGAAAATACGGCCGTAGACTATCGTAAACAGGATAATGAACAGCAGAAAGGTCAGCGCCCCTATCAGCAGGATAAAGAAATCCTGGGGCCAGAAGATCTGCCCAAGGATGATAAACTTCCGCTCGGGCAGGTTCAGCATCAACAGGGGCAGCTCCCGGAAGCGCAGCCAGGGCCCCGCAAACAGCAAAGCCAGCAGGCCGTAGCTGATCCACTTGCGGGCGCGGTAGAGCGGGCCACTGGGCTGCTTCGGGTACAGCCACACGCGCTTGCCGTCAGCATCCACCGTGGCGATGGAGTCGCGGAAGTCGTCGTTGGGGTGAAAGGTGGTAACGGACATGGCGGGTGGCGCGAGCGGGTGGCTGCGGCGCCTGAACGGTGGGTAGGAAATGCGAGGCGGGCAGCCCGGGCTAGAGCTCCTTATCGCCCTGGGGCTCTTTGGCGCCAGCGGGCTTGGAGCCTTTCAGGCTTGCGATAAAGGACGACACCTGCAGAATCTGCTTGCCCGAGAGCTTGCCCTTCCAGGCCACCATGCCTTTGCTGGTGACGCCGAACTTGATGGTTTTGTACACGTGGTTGATTTCGCCGCCGTGCAGCCAGTACTCGTCCGTCAGGTTGGGGCCTACTTTGCCCTCGGCGTTGGGGCCGTGGCAGGGCGCGCAGTTGGTGGTGAAGATGGTTTTGCCGGCATCCAGGTCGGCGGGGGCTTTCAGGGCCGCGTAGGTAGTCAGCTTGTTGGGGTCGTCGTTATCAGCCGACACCAGCAGCGTGGCTTGTTGCATCTCGGTTTCGTACTCCGCCGTTTGCAGCTGCCCGGCCTGGGCCACGTGGTAGTAGCCCATGTAAGCCACCGCAAACACAATGGTGACGTAGAAGCCGTACTTCCACCACGGCGGCAGGTCGTTGTCGAACTCCGTGATGCCGTCGTAGTCGTGGCCCATCAGCTCATCCTTGTTCTTACCGGTTACCAGGGCCGGGTCGCCGATGAGCAGGCCCAGTACCTGGCCGCTCCAGGTGTCGTGCACCGTGGGCAGCTCGTAGAGCTTGCGCAGCTGGGGCTTCATCTTCACGATGATCATGGTGAAGAACAGCACAAACACCAGCAGCACCAGTGCCAGGGTACTCAGCAAAAACCAGAACAGCAGCATCTGCGTGTCGGCCCCGGCGGGCTTGGCGGATTCGGCTGGGGCTTGCGCCAGGGCGGTACCGGCTTGCAACAGCAGGACCGCAGCGGCCAGCGCCCGAAGAGAAGTCAGGGAAAAACTTAACATACAGCAGCTCCTTTCTGCGTGGAGGGGGTTTGGTCTTGAGTAGCGGGAGTTTGGGCGGCCGGGGGGCGCTGCACGGCGGAGGCTACCGAAGCACCGGCCACCAGCGTGAGCACCAGCACGATGCCTAGTACGCCCAGCAGCAGCCAGAACAGAATGGTAGAGCCCGAGGTAGCGGGGGCCGCGGCGGGGGTTTGCGCCCCCGCCAGGTAGCCGGTAAGCAGGCCGGTAGCCGTCAGCAGCACGGTGCGTTTGGTTAGCATAGCGCGTCGGGTTCGGAGTGAGGGGCCGCGGTTTCGTCGTCGCCGAGCAGGGGCATCAGGCTCATGGTGTGCAGGTGCTGGCGGTTGGCAATGACCACCCAGACCAGCAAGCCCAGGAAGAAGAGAAAGAAGATGCCGAAGGAGATAAGCGGGTATATCTCAATGCCGGCAATAGATTGCAAAACGTTCTTGTACATGGCAGTAGCGCAGGTTGGGAGGTAGGTACCGGGCTTTACTGAGCAGCCGCGGCAGCCTGCTCCGGCTTCACTTTGATATCGGTGCCCAGGCGCTGCAGGTAAGCAATGAGGGCCACGATTTCCTTGTCCGACCTTACTTCGATTTCCTCCTTCTTCAGCTCCTGCACAATGCCCTGGGCCTGGCGGCGGGCATCGGCCACGGCCTGCTTATCGTAGCCGGCGGGGTATGGCGTGCCCAGCTGCTGCAGCACCCGTATTTTCTTGGGTAGGGTGGAGTAGTCGATGTCGTTTTCAAACAGCCAGGGGTAAGGCGGCATGATGGAGCCCGGCGACATGCTGGTGGGGTCGAGCATGTGGTTGTAGTGCCAGGAGTGCGGGTACTTGGCACCCACGCGGTGCAGGTCGGGACCGGTACGCTTGCTGCCCCACAGGAAGGGCCGGTCGTACACAAACTCGCCGGCTTTGGAGTACTCGCCGTACCGCTCGGTTTCGGAGCGGAAGGGGCGCACCATCTGAGTGTGGCAGTTCGAGCAGCCTTCCTTGATGTAGATGTCGCGGCCCTGCAGCTCCAGCGAGGTATAAGGCTTCACCGAGGCAATGGTGGGCACGTTCGACTTGATCAGGAAGGTGGGAATCATTTCCACAGCCCCGCCGATGGCAATGGCTACGGTGGCCCACACGGCCATCTGCACGGGGCGGCGCTCAATCCAGCGGTGCCAGTGGCCGGCGTCGGCGTGGGGGTCCTCGGCGGCGGGCAGCAGGGCGGGTGCCTGGGCTTTTTCTGCGGCCAGCAACGAGCCGGCCTGGGCCGTTTTCACCAAGTTATAGAGCATCAGGAACACGCCGCTCAGGTACATTACCCCGCCAATACCCCGCAGGTAGTACATAGGCACCAGGTTGAGCACGGTTTCCAGGAAGTTGGGGTACTGCAGCATGCCCTCGGCATTAAACTGCTTCCACATCAACCCCTGGGTAAAGCCGGCCCAGTACATAGGCAGGGCGTAGAACAGAATGCCCAGGGTGCCAATCAGGAAGTGGGCGTTGGCCAGCTTCTTGGAGTAGAGGGGCGTGCGGTACAGGCGGGGCCACAGCCAGTAGAGCATGGCGAAGGTGAGGAAGCCGTTCCAGCCCAGGGCGCCCACGTGCACGTGCGCCACAATCCAGTCGGTGAAGTGGGCAATGGCGTTGACGTTCTTCAGGCTGAGCATGGGCCCTTCGAAGGTGGCCATGCCGTAGGCCGTAATGGCCACCACCATAAACTTGAGCACCGGCTCCTCGCGCACCTTATCCCAGGCCCCACGCAGGGTAAGCAGGCCGTTGATCATGCCGCCCCAACTGGGCGCAATCAGCATCACGGAGAAGGCCACGCCCAGGCTCTGGGCCCAGTCGGGCAGGGACGTGTAGAGCAGGTGGTGCGGCCCGGCCCAGATGTAAATAAAAATCAGGGACCAGAAGTGAATAATGCTCAGGCGGTACGAGTACACCGGCCGGCCCGCGGCCTTGGGCAGGAAGTAGTACATCAAACCCAGGTAGGGCGTAGTCAGGAAGAAGGCTACGGCGTTGTGCCCGTACCACCATTGCACCAGGGCATCCTGCACGCCGGCGTAGGCCGAGTAGCTTTTCATGAAGCTCACCGGCACCTCCATGGAGTTGACGATGTGCAGAACGGCTACGGTCAGGAACGTGGCAATGTAAAACCAGATGCCCACGTAGAGGTGCCGCTCCCGGCGCCGGGCAATGGTGCCGAACATGTTCCAGCCAAACACCACCCACACCAGCGTAATGGCAATGTCGATGGGCCACTCCAGCTCGGCGTACTCCTTGCTGGTGGTGTAGCCCAGGGGCAGGGAAATCAGCGCGCTCAGAATAATGAGCTGCCAGCCCCAGAAGTGCACCCGGCTCAGGGTTTTGGAGTACATGGCGGCTTTGCACAGGCGCTGCAGCGAGTAGTACACCCCCATGAAGATGCCGTTGCCCACGAAGGCGAAGATGACGGCGTTGGTGTGCAGGGGCCGGATGCGCCCAAACGTGGTAAACGAGGTGTGCAGGTTGGCATCGGGCTGGGCCAGCTGAAACGCGGCCAGGATACCCACCAACATGCCGGCAATGCCCCAGAAAATGGTGGCTATGCCAAAGTCGCGGACAATCTGGTTGTCGTAGAAAAACTCGTCGACCGCGCGGGACACCCGGCTCTGAACCAGCGGCGGCTCAGGAGCGGTGAGAGGCGAAGTAAAGGCAGCTTGCATGGGGCGAAGAAGTAGTGGTTTTACTTCTTCAAAGGTCCTGCCTGCTGCCCGCCGGAAGCATGACGAACGTCAAGGCCCCGCTTGATAGATGTCAATACCGCCCGCTTTTCAAATTCGCCTACGGCTGCTCTTCCTCATCAAAGAGCATGCGCACCGAGGGCGTGTAGGCGTCGTCGTACTGCCCGTTGCGCACGGCCCACAGGAAAGCCCCCAGAAACGTGAGGGCCACCAGCAGACTCACGAAAATCAACAGAAAAATAATGGTCATGGGGCTTGGGGCTTGATAGGTGTTAGAGACGGTAGCGCCGGGCTGCCCAGCGCACGAGCAGGGTGGCCACCACCATCACGCTCAGGGAGCTGATGGGCATCAGAATGGCCGACACAATGGGCGTGAACTTGCCCTGCACGGCCATGGCCAGGCCAAACCCGTTGTAGGCAAACGACAGGGCGAAGGTGATGAGCACGGCCCGCAAACACGCCCGCGAGAAGCCCAGAAACGTAGTAAGCTGTCCAAAGGCGCTGACGTCCAGAATAGCGTCGCAGGCTGGGGAGAAGTTGGTGAGCTTGTCGGTGAGGGCAATGCCGGCATCGGCCGCGCGTAGGGCTCCGGCATCGTTGAGGCCGTCCCCGATCATGACCACGGTGTGGCCCTGGGCGCGCCGCGCCGCAATGTAGGCCAGCTTGTCGGCGGGCGTCTGCTGGAAGTGCAGCTCGGCATCTTCCCCAAACAGGGCGCGCAGCCGGTCCTGCTCGGCGGCCGTATCCCCCGAAAGTACGGCCAGCGCGTAGCGCCCTTTGAGGCTGGCCAGCAAGGCCGGTAAGGCCGGCCGGTACACATTGTGAAACGTATAGTACCCGGCCGGCTCCCCATTCAGCCCCACGTACACGCGGGTTTCTGAGGTAGCGCCGGCGGCCAGAGCCACCCCGACAAAAGCCGCCGAGCCCAGCCGAACTTCCTGTCCTTCCACCACCGCCGTTACCCCCTGCCCCGCCACTTCCCGGCAGTCCGTCGGCTGCAGTGGTTTTACGTTCAGCTCCTGGGCCAGGCGCCGGCTTAGCGGGTGCGTAGACTGAGCTGCGGCCGTGGCTACCAGCTGCTTTTCCTTTTCTGATAAGGGTCGGCCCTCGTAGGCTACTTCCGCCTGGTGGGCGTCGGTGAGGGTGCCGGTTTTGTCGAACACCAGCGTATCGGCCCGGGCCAGGGTTTCTACCACGCCCGCGTTTTTCAGGTAGAGCTTGTGGCGGCCCAACACGCGCAGGGCGGCGCCCAGGGCAAACGGCGTGGCCAACGACAGCGCGCACGGGCAGGCAATAACCAGCACCGAGGTGAAGGCCTGCCACATCAGGGCCTGGTCGCGTGGGGCCCAGTAGGCCAGGGTGCCGGCCGCCAGCACCAGCGTAACGGCCACAAAGTAGCGGCCCACGCGGTTGGCGTAGGTTTCGAGGGTGCGGTGCGTTTCTTCCTTGGCAAAGGCGGGGTTGTTCCAGAGCTGGGTGAGGTAGCCCTGCGACACCTCCCGCGTCACTTCCAGGTCGATGGCCTCGCCCAGCTGCCGCCCGCCCGCGTACACCAGCTCGCCCGAGGCGCGGGCCACCGGCGTGCTTTCCCCCGATACAAAGGAGTAGTCAATCTGCCCGGCCCCGCGCAAAAGCACGGCATCGGCCGGAATAACCTCTTGGTTGCGCACCCGGATGCGGTAGCCCGGCTTCAGCTCCTTCACCGAAATGGGCTGCTCGCCAGCGGGCGTGAGTTGGGTGACGGCCACGGGGAAGTAAGACGTAAAGTCGCGGTCGAAGCGCAGGGCGTCGTAAGTGTGCTGCTGCACCCACTTGCCAATGAGCATGAAGAAGACGAGGCCGGTAAACGAGTCGAAGTAGCTGGGGCCGCTGCCCGTGAGTACGGCGTAGGTGCTCACCCCAAACAGGGAGGCCAGCCCCAGGCTGATGGGAAAATCGAGGTTGATGTAGCGCTGCCGCACGCCCTGCCAGGCCGAGCGAAAAAAGCCCTGGGCGCTGAACAGCAATACGGGCAAAGCCAGCCCCAGACTGAGGTAGCCAAAAAACCGCCCGAACCCCTGCTGCAGGCTTTCCACGAAGGAGAAGTAGTCGGGCAGGGCCAGCAGCATCACGTTGCCGAAAGCAAAGGCGGCCAGCCCCAGCTGGTAGTAGAGCGTGCGGCTGGCGCGGTGGGGCTGGGCGCCCAGGGCGGCCAGGGTAATCTGGGGCTCGTAGCCCACGGAGGCCAGCAGCTGCACCACGGCGCGCAGGCTGGTTTCGGCGGTGAGGTAAGTGATGGTAATTTCCTTGCGCAGAAACTGCACCCGCGCCTCCACGATGCCGGCGTTCAGGCGGGGCAGGTGCTCCAGCAGCCAGATGCAGGAGGTGCAGTGCATCTGCGGGATGCTGAGCGTGAGGCGGGCGCGCGTGTCGGAGCGGAAGGCCAGCAGCTGCTCCTGCACCGACGCGGTGTCGAGGTAGTCGAAGCGGCCGGGCAGCTCCACGTCCTGCACTTTCAGGCCGGGCTGCGCATCCAGCCGGTAGTAGGTGCACAGGTTGTTGGCCTCCAGCAGCTCGTACACGGTGCGGCAGCCGGCGCAGCAAAAGGGCACCTCCCCCAGCAGTAGCGGCTCGGGCGGGCAGTCGTCGCCGCAGTGGGCGCAGGCAAGATGAGTAGCGGGGGGAGCAAGAACAGCGGCAGGCACGGCAGGCACAGAAAAGTTTAGCTACAAAGCTCCGCCCCGGTGGCGCCCGGTCCGATGAGGGATGTCACCCCGCACCATGATTGATGTCAGGTACTCGTACGCCCGCGCGCCACATCTTTGCAGCAAGGTGCCGCTTCATGACAGTGCCTTTTCTTTTCGTGCTACCCTCTTTTCTTCCCTTGTTATGTCACGCGCTTTGCTTTCCCTGCTGCTGGTAGCCGCCCTGTTTCTGTGGGCCGGGCTGGTGGTCGGTATTTCCTTTCTGGAAGCTCCCCTGAAGTTTACGGCTCCGCACATCACCACCGTGCTGGGCGTCGGCATCGGGCGCATTGTGTTTGCCGCCCTCAACAAACTAGAGCTTGGCCTGTGCGCCGTGGGCTTACTGAGCGCGGCCGGGCTGCGCGCCCCGGCGCGGGTGTGGTGGGGCCTGGGGGTATTGAGTCTGATACTGCTGGTACAAACTGTGGGGTTGCTGCCCGCCCTCGATGCCCGCGCCCTGGCTTTGCAGGCCGGCCGGGAGGTGGCCCCTACCCTGCTTCACCCTACCTACATCGGCTTGGAAATTACCAAGCTGCTGACGCTGTTGTACACCGGCAGCACGGCGTTTTACTGGCTGCTCCAGCCGGCCCCAGCCGCCGTTGGCGCGGTGCAGCCCCGGCCTGCCGTTTTCTCGTAGTATTCCTTTCTGCTTTTGCCATGCCCCCATTCCGCCCCGATATTCACACCGAAGCCGACGTAAAAACGCTGGTAGACGCCTTCTACGACAAGGTGAATGCCGACCCGCTGCTGGCGCCCATCTTCAACGATTTTGCCCGCGTGAACTGGGAAGCCCACATGCCGCAGATGTACGATTTCTGGAGCGGGCTCCTGCTGCACACTTCCCGCTACCGGGGGCGGCCTTTCCTCAAGCACATTCCCCTGCCCATTGCGGGGGAGCATTTCCAGCGCTGGCTCGAGCTGTTTTTTGCTACCGTTGATGAGCTGTTTGCCGGACCGGTAGCCGCCGAGGCCAAGCTGCGGGCCCAAAACATTGCCCACGTTTTTGAAAGCCGACTGCGCCCCAATCCGCTGTCTTTGCTATAAGCGCTGGCTTAGCAAACAACGCCGTTCTTGTTCGGCGGCAACGCCCGCTGGGAGCTTGCTGCCGAACGAGAACGGCGTTTCAAATACGTAAGCCTAGCCTTTGCGGGGTGGCAGGGAACTGCGGCCAACTCAGGCCGGGCCGGCGGCGGCCAGCAGCCTGGTTACGCTGGCCTCGTCTTCGGGCAGGCCCTGCTGCCGCCACAGCTCCACGCCCTGGCGTACCAGCACGCAGGCCGGCAGCTCGGGGGTGCCGAAGCTGCGTACCACGGTGGGGTGGCGGGCCTCATCTATTTTCATGACGCGCACGGCAGTTCCCAGCCGCCGCTGCAAGGCTCGCAGGCTGGCCGCCACGTGCGTTTGCTGCTGCGCTTCGCTGGCCGGGGCCAACAGCACCAGCAGCACAGCCGTATCGGAGGACAAGGCAGGTGAGGGCGGAGAAAAGGGCATCAACGAAGAAATTAACGTGTAGCCGTAAAATTACCTGCTGGCCTGCCTGGCAGTCCATGAGCCTCCTCACCCCAGCGGTTGACAATTGTCATCACCCCGGATGGCTGCTTTTTTTTGCGCTACTTTGGGCGGGGCGGCCGTCTAAGGAAGACAATAACCGTCTCAGCTCTGTTTCTCCTATGACCACCGATTCCCTTGCGCAGGCCCTGGCCCACACGCTGCTCGCCCAGGCTACTGAGTTCGTGGGCGTATATGATGGCACGCGGGGCTGGTTTACGCAGGTAAACCCGGCCGGCGCCCAGCTGCTGGGGTACCCCTCCGCCCCCGCCCTGCTGGCCGACCCCACCCGCGCCCTGCGCACTCCGCTGCTTTCATCCGCCAATTGGGCCGCCCTGCTCGACCAGACGCGCCGGCAAGGCCCGCAGGTACTGGAAACCGACCTTACCCGGCTGGACGGCGAAACCCTAAGGGCACGTTTGGAGCTGACGTATTTTGCGGCCGACGGGGCGCCTTATTACCTGGTGCGCCTCAGCCAGCAACACGACCGGCTGCAGGAGGCCGAGCGGGAGCTGGCCCAGAGCGTGAGCCGCTTCGAGGCTATTTTCGCCAACGCCACCATTGGCATCATGGTGTGTAACCGCGCCGGCACCATCGTGTCGGCCAACCAGATGGCCGACCAGCAGTTTCGCTACCAGGCTGGGGAGCTGGTGGGGCTTTGCATTGATGCGCTGGTGCCCACTATGCCCGGCCGCAACCACGAGCAGCTGCGCGCTTCTTTCAACGCCCGCCCCTCCGTGCGGGCCATGGGCGGCCACCGCGGCGAGCTGGAAGCCTTGCGCAAGGATGGCTCCGTGTTTCCCGTGGAAGTCAGCCTGAGCTATTTCTACCTGGACGAGGAGCTCTACGTGGTGTCCTACGTGCTCGACATTACCGCCAAGCGCAACGCCGACCGGGCCCTGCTGGCCGAGCAGCAGCGCGTGGAGCGGCTCAACGCCGACCTGGAGCAAAAGGTAGCCGACCGTACCCACGCCCTGCTCAACACCCTGGAGCAGCTGGAGCAGCGCCAGGATGAACTGGCCAAAGCCCTGGCGGCCGAGCAGGAGCTGGGCGAGCTGAAGTCGCGGTTTGTGAGCATGGCCTCGCACGAGTTCCGCACCCCGCTCACGGCCGTGCTCACCTCGGCTTCGCTGATTGAGAAATACCCCGCCACCGAGCAGCAGGACAAGCGCGTGCGGCACCTGGACCGGATTCGGCAGTCGGTGAATCACCTCAACGACATTCTGGAGGAGTTTCTGTCGGTGGGCCGCATTGAGGAAGGCAAGGTGCTGGCCCGCCCGGCCCGCCTGCACCTGCCGGCTCTGGTACAGGATGTGGTGGCCGATGTGCAGGGCATGCTCAAGCCCGGCCAAACGGTAGTGCCCGCCGTAAACTGCCCCGCCGACGTGTGGCTCGATGCCTCCCTCTTGCGCAAGATTCTCGTCAACCTGCTTTCCAACGCCATTAAGTACTCGGGGCCCGATTCGGTGGTGAGCCTACGGGCGCAGTGCCAGGCGGGCCAGCTCACGCTCAGCGTGCAGGACCAGGGCGTGGGCATCTCGCCGGAAGACCAGGAGCATTTGTTTGAACGCTTTTTCCGGGCCCGCAACGTCACCAACGTGCCCGGCACCGGCCTGGGCCTGTACATTATTGCCAAGTATCTGGAGCTCATGCACGGCACCATCTCCCTGCAAAGCACCCTGGAGGTAGGCACCACCGTCACGATTACGATTCCCTATGAAAACCATTCTCCTGATTGAGGACAACGACTTCATCCGCGAAAACACCGCCGAGATTCTGGAAATGGCGGGCTATACCGTGGTAGCCGCCGAAAACGGCAAGGTAGGCGTGGAACAGGCCCTGCGTACCCGGCCCGACCTGGTGGTGTGCGACATCATGATGCCCGTACTGGATGGCTACGGAGTGCTGCACATCTTCAACCAGAACCCCCAGCTGCAAGGCGTGCCCTTTATTTTTCTGACGGCCAAAACCGAGCGGAGCGACCTGCGCCGCGGCATGGAGCTGGGCGCCGACGACTACCTGACCAAGCCCTTCGAGGAAAGTGAGCTGCTGAGCGCCATCAGCAGCCGGCTGGCGCGCTTCAGCCACCTCAAGCCCACCTACGACCTGCAGGCCAACGGGCTGCAGGAGTTTCTGCAGGATGCCCAGCAAACCGCCAGCCTGAGCAGCCTCACCCTGGACCGCAAGCCCCACTTGGTGCGCCGCAAGCAGGCCGTATACCGGGAGGGCGACGAGCCTACGCGCCTGTATTTTGTGCAGGCCGGGCGGGTGAAAACCACCAAAACCACGGCCGCCGGCAAAGAGCTGATTACGGGCATATACCAGGCGGGCGAGTTCTTCGGCTACAAGGCCCTGCTAGAACACAGCCCCCACCACGACTCGGCCATTGCGGTGGAAGACGCTACCCTGCTGCACATTCCGGGCGAGGATTTTATGCAGCTGCTGCTACGCAACCCCGAGGTAAGCCAGCAGTTTATTCACCTGCTGGCCGGCAACGTGCGCGAGCGGGAAGAGCAGCTGGTGGATATGGCCTACAACTCCCTGCGCAAGCGCGTGGCCGACGCCCTGCTGCGCCTGCACGAGCAAGCCAGCACCAGTGCCCCCGAGCAGCCCCTGATCCAGCTTTCCCGCGACGACATGGCCGCCCTGATTGGCACCGCTCCGGAGTCGCTCAGCCGCACCCTGAGCGAGTTCCGGCAGGATGGCATTATCGAGCTGAACAATAAGTTTATTCGGGTGCTGCTGCCCGAAAAGCTGCGCCGCGCCAACTGGTAGGGGCTATTCCGGCGGCCGGAGCACGTACTCCGGGGTGGCCGGGCTTGGGCGCCTGCCCTCAGCATTGCCAAAAGCTGCGCGGCTCCGTATAAAGCTCCTCTGTGCACGTCCGGTGTCTGCCCGTCAGGGCATGGGGCACGTCTTGCCTGGCGGTACCAGACGCTCTGCATGGCCCGGCGCCCGGTCGTTTTGCCCTACTTTATCCGTGAGTATGTCCAGCTTCTTTCCGTTACTGCAGCCGCTCCTTGAGGGAAGCAATGCGGTGTACTTTGTGTACCACCTGGAAACCCAACAGATTATCTACGTCAGCGCCGGCTACGAACACCTGACGGGCGACCCGGCCGCGCACGTAAACGACGATTTGCCCTACTGGCTGGAGCGCCTGCACCCCGATGACCGGGAATATCTGCGCTACCGATTTGCCCACGCCGCCCCGGGCGAAGTGGTGCAGGACGTGGAACTGCGGCTGGCTCAGCCCGATGAAGGCACCCAGTTCCTTTCGCTCACGGCCTGCCGGGTAGCGGAGCCCGATGGCCCAGGCTACCTAAGCGGCCGCCTGGAGGATATTACCCGGGCCAAGGAAATGGAAATCAATTCGCAGAAGTTCAACACCAAGAAAAACGCCACGCTCGAAATTCTCTCGCACGACCTGGCCACGCCCCTGGTGCTCCTGCAGCAGCTCACCGACCAGCTCACCCAGGAAGTGCAGGGCTCCTTACCGGAGTCGACGCAGCGGCTGCTGGAACTGATGGAGCGTACCAGCCGGCAGGGCCTCAACCTCATTCGCGACTTCGTCGACAACGAATTTCTGGAATCAGCCAACGTAGAGCTTAAGTGGGACCGGGCCGCCCTGGGCGTGTGGATGCGCACGACGGTGGAGGAATACCAGCGCGCCCAGCCCCACCTGCACCTGCAGGTAACGCTGGCCGTGCCGGCGCACCCGCTGTACGTGCGCATGGATATCAACAAGTTTCAGCAGGTTATCAACAATCTACTCAGCAACGCCCTCAAGTTTACTCCCGATGGGGGCCGGATTGAAGTGCGGGTGGAGGCCCACCCCGGTGTGGCCCGCGTAGTCGTAGCCGATACGGGTATAGGCATTCCCAGCAACCTGCAGCCGGGATTGTTTGAGAGGTTCACCAAGGCCCGCCGCCCCGGCCTGCGCGGCGAAAAAACAACCGGGCTAGGCATGTCGGTTATCAAAACCATTGTGGAGCTACACGGGGGCCAGATCTGGCTGGACAGCGCCGAAGGAAGTGGCTCCACCTTCACCCTGGAAATACCGGCTCTGCCGGCCTGAATTTTATCCCGCTTGCTGGCGGCGAACATAGTAGCAAAAAAAAGCCCTTCCCGATACCGGGAAGGGCTTTTCAGTGGAGCTGCAGGGATTCGAACCCTGGTCCAGACAAGGAAGGCGTCGAGCTTTCTACGTGTGTAGCTATGCTTGATTTGTTCGAAGCAGCCGAGGCGCACATCAGGCCTATAGGCTACCCTTATCTGCTTGAGTTTCGCTTGGGCGTCGCAGCGCCACCCAGGCTATCCTTATGCTTTCGACACCCCGAACTCGTCCGTGAAAAGGAAGACGGACGCGGGATGATGGCTAGTGCTTAGTACCTAGACTAGGCAGCCATGGCGTACGAGTAGTCGCCATTTATTGGTTGGAGGATTTTTTGGCGGGAGATTCATCCAACTCCCGACACGCTTACTCGCGACTTGCACGAGCTGTCAATTCCAGTCAGCCCCAGATTAGAAAGAACGAAACCACCCGAGAGGTGGGGTGCGAAGGTACGCACATCGGGGAATAAACGTTGCGAGCCCGCCAAAATGTTCCTTTGCTTCGCACACACCGTGTCAGCTCTGCCGTACTGTTGCCAGATAACCAGCGCGGCTTTTCAGTTTGGTGGCTAACCTCCATCCTATCCACACTTGCAGCGGCACCAGCACTACCATCAGCACCCGGTACCAGAGAGGGGCTCCGCGTAGCGGCCCCAACACAGCTAGCAGGTCAGAAAGTAGAAACAGACCGGCGAGTACCAGCAGAATAATTTTCCGGTGCGTACCACCTACCAAGCTCACTACCAAGCCAGCCGCAACGCCAGCTAGAAAGACGAGGCCGGAAGAAAGCGTTGCCGCCAGCGTGGTAGTGGGCACCCCCATTACCACGCTACCCGGTTGCACTTGGTTGAGAAGCCAATCGTGCGGTAGGTTCACGAGGATGACCATCAGAAATCCTAGCACAATGCTACCAATACCGCGAAAAATCAGACCTAGTGTGTGCATGCAGGGTGTAAGAAACAAAGCTGTTGTTAAAGCGCATTTCTTTTCAAGACTTGGGTCGCCGCTAAGCTGGTGCACCTTCCTGGTTCCCTACCCGACAGTTTCTGGCCTTTGTTCTGTGGCAGCTACTTCACGGCCGTAGGCTGGAAGCCGGGGGCGCCGGTTTGCCACAGGCCGAAGCTCATCAGGTCGGCAATGCTTTCAAACTGCTTGAGGCGGGAGTCGCCCATGCCGTGGCCGGCTTCGTAGTCGGTGAAGAACAGCACGGGCTTGCCGCCGGCCTGGCTGGCCTGCAGGCGGGCCGCAAACTTGGCTGGCTGCCAGGCAATAACGCGCGGGTCGTTGAAGCCGGCCGTGACGAGCGTGGCCGGGTACCGGGTGCCGGGCTTGAGGTGGTGGTAGGCGTCCATTTCCAGTAGGGCCTTGGCTTCGTCTTCCTTGGTCATGGTGCCAAACTCGGGCGTGTTCACGGGGCCGTTCGGCGAGTTTTCCATGCGCACGGCGTTCATACAGCCTACTTCCGGAATGGCGGCGGCAAACAAGCCGGGGCGCTCCGTCATGGCCCGGCCAATGAGGATGCCGCCGGCGCTACCCCCGTTGATGGCTATTTTGCCGGGCGCGGTGTAGTTGTTTTTCGTCAGGTATTCGGCGCTGGCAATCAGGTCTTTCCAGGTGTTAGGCTTGGTGGCTTTCTGGCCGGCCTTGTGCCAGGCCTCGCCCAGCTCCCCACCCCCGCGCACGTGGGGTACGGCCAGGATGCCACCCTGCTGGGCCCAAAGCAGGAACGGGGGCATAAACGTGGGCTCCATCGAAATAGAATAGGCCCCGTAGCCCACCATAAGCGTAGGGGCCGACCCGTCGCGCTTCAGGCCTTTCTTGTAGATGATGGACAGGGGCACCAGCACGCCGTCGTGGGAGGGCACCATGATTTCCTCCACCACCAGGTCGTTAAACTCGGGATACTGCGCCTCCGACGACAGGGCTTCCGGCACGAAGCGGCGGCCGGCCACGTCGTAGCGGTACCGCTTGCGGTCGGCCGTCCAGCCGCCCATGGTCACCCACAGCTCCGAGGACTGCACGTTTTTGCCGGCCAGCTCCAAGCGGCCCGCCGACTGCGGCAGCTTCAGCTCCTGCACGGTTTTGCTGCCCTTGGGCACGAAATAGAGCTTGGCCTCCACCCCGTTGCGGCTGCGCACGAAGTACAAGCCGTCTTTGGTGGTTTTCAGCTGCTCATCCAGGATGGCCTCGTCGGCGGCTTCGGGCACCAGCACCTCGGCCGCGGCCACGCTGGGCTTGCTCACGGGCATGCGCATAATCTTCTGGCGCGGCGTATTCCTGGACGTCACGAAGTAGATGTACTGCTCGTCGGATACGAAGTTGGTGACTTCTTCGGCGGGCTTAAACAGGGGCTGCCAGGGCACATTGGGCTTGGCGAGGGCCGCGGCCGGCGCGTAGTACGCCTTGAGGTAGCGGTCCACGGAATACAGGAAGCCGTAGGCCAGCTTCGCGTCCCGGTCGATGCCGGCGTACGGATAGTCGCTGGGCTTGATGTCGAGCTTGGGGTAGAGTTGGGTGGAGAAGATAGGCTTGTCCTGACTTTGGGGGGTGCCCACGCGGTGCAGCACGCACTGGGTTTTCTGGCGGGCGGCCATGTCCTTCAGGTCCCCGTTGTTGTAGGGCGTGTAGGTCAGGCTCTGGTTGTCGGGCAGCCACTGGCCGCTGCCTCGGTTGAGCTGGAGCTGCTCGGGGTAGAGCTTTTTGGTTTTCACCTCCATGATGAGCGTACGGCCCAGCTCAGCGCCTTTCTCGCTGAGGCCGAACGACACCTTCGAGCCGTCGTCGCTGGGCGAAAAACCGTTGATGTTGAACACCTTGCCTTTCTCGTAGCTCTCCGGATCGAAGAGCAACACCTCCTGCCCCTGATACCCGTCGCGGCAGTAGAGCTTGGGCTGCTGGTCCTGGGGGCGCGACTTAAAGTAGAAGTAGCGGCCGTTGTCGGTCACGCGGATGTCCGTCACGCGGGCAGCCTTGCGCTGGTCCATGGCCACCATCTGGTCGAGCAGCTGCTGGCGACCTGGAATGGCGTTGAGGGTGCGGCGGGCGTACTCGCTCTGGGCTTTCATCCAAGAAGCCACGGCCGAGTCCTGCAGGTTTTCGAGGTTGCGGTAGGGGTCTTCCACCTTCACTCCGAAGTAGGTATCGGAAGCGGACTTAGCCGGAGCCGCCGGCAGCCCCGACTGGGCCATGGCCGCCGGGGCTGCCAGCAGAAGAGCGAGAAACGGGAACGTTGTTTTCATGCGCAGAAAGGAAAGAAAGTGAAACGCTGCTACCACTTGGCCGGCGCATTGGCTACTATGCCTACCCCCGCCGCCGAATAGGTTAATTTACTATTTATCAACCACCTAAAGAAACGCTATTCCTTTACCCCTCGCTTTCACGCAGGTCGCAAACTGTTGCGCTCAGGTCTTATTCCACGAGATTTTACCGGGGGCTAGCGCTTCACCAGCTCCACCCGGCGGTTTTTGGCTTTGCCTTCCTCGGTGCTATTGTCGGCTAGGGGCTTGGTTTGGCCCAGGCCCTTGGGCTGTAGCCGCTCGGCCGCAATGCCCTGGGCGGTGAGGGCCGCTACCACGGTGGCCGCCCGTTGCTGCGAAAGCTGCTGGTTGCGGGTAAAAGCGCCGGTGTTGTCGGTGTGGCCTTCCACGGTGAGGCGCAGGGCGGGGTCCTGCTGGAGCAGCTTCACGATTTCCCCGATGCCCTGGGCCGCGTCGGGGCGCAGGGTGGCCTGGTCGGTGTCGAAGTTGAGGTACACGGCCACGTGGCCGTTGGCGTCCAGTGCCTTCTTCATTTCCTCGGCGGGCATCAGCTTGGCCGTCATCGGCAGGGCCTTGCGCTCCACAACGGTCAGCCAGTAGCCATTTTTGTTTTCGTAGGGCTCATACACTTCCACCCAGACTTCGCGGTCGGGGGTGCGCACCACGTACACCCCGGCTTTTTCGGCGCTCCAGATGCTGTAGTTGCCCCGGTGACGCTTTTCCTGCATCTGGAGCTTGCGGTTTTGGAACTCCTCCATGTTACCCTCCCACACGGTTACGCCGCCCAGGTCATGCACCAGCTTCTCGTAGGTTTTCTGCACCTGATAAAACGAAGCGCCATCCCCAACGGCTTTGGTGGTCATCAGGCGGCCATCCACTGGAATCAGCTTGGTGCCGTCGAAAAATTCGTAGCGGTCGAAAGCCACATCCTTGAGGTAGTCCTTGGCCGACGTGGACATCATGTTGCCCTTAGGGTCACCTTTCTGGTAGCCATCGAGCAGGCTGAAGTAGGGAAAACCACCGAGCTTGGGGTTCGCCACCGGTACCTGGCTGATGTCGAAGCCGGCAGCAGCCGTATCGGCCGGGGCGGCGGGCGGCGGGGCCGGTGCAGCCTCAGGCTTGGCCTGGGTGGTAGTGACGATGGCGGCGGGCTTGGTGGTGGGTTGGTCGGCGGGCTTGTCGGGGCCGGAGCAGGCTCCCAGTAAGCCCGCTGCCAGCACGCCCAGTTGAATATGGAAAGAATACTTCATGGTACTACGTAGGATAACTGGCCGGTGAATCTGCGCTACTTCGCCTGGTAGTTGACCTGCAGCTGCAGATCCGTCAGCGTGTTGATATCATTGAGCTTGGGGGCATTGGGCGGGAAGGTAAAGGCCTGGTACAGGAGCGCGAAATAGAGCAAAGTGCCCCCACCCGCGTTTGCGTCATCCTTGATCTGCTGCTGGTTGAGCTGGAAGCCCACCGACAGGCTGGACTTGGAGAGCGTAAACACCTGGAAATCGTAGGTGTCGCCGCTGCTGGTCACGCGCAACACTTCCTGGTTGTTCTGCCACGACCACGTCAGGTTTTCATTGGTACCGTCGGCTTCCTCCATAGTGCCCTTGCCGTCCGACGTGAAGCGGTAGGTGTACTGTTCATCGGCCGGCACTGTGTAGGTGCCCGTCACGCCGTTGACGCGCATGTTCATGTCATTCAGCAGCCAGCCTTTGCTGGTCAGCATGTCCGTGCGGGAAGGCTCGTTGTCTTTGTCCTTTTTGCAGGCTGCCACCGTCAGCAGTAGGCCTATCAGCACGAGGTAATGGCGGAAGGTTTTCATAAGAGAGGAGAAAATAAGTAAGTGAAAAGTTGAGGTGAAAGGCTTAGCGCCGTGCGCTGATTTCGGGCGTCCGGGCCGACTCGGCCGTGGGCGTGAGGGCGCTGAGGGAGTAGATGTAGAGCGTGCCGGGCTTGGCAGTTTGGTCGAGGTAGCGGGTTTGAGCGGCCGTGAGCGTAGCCACGCGCTGGGCCGTGGGCTGGTCGCGCTGACGGCGGTAGAGGGCGTAGCCTTTGGCCGGGGCTACCGCCGGCCGGCTCCAGCTTACCTCAAGGCCCGTAGCCACCGGGCGGGCCACCAGCTGACCCGGCGGCACCAGCGGAGCACCCGTCACGCGCACCACCATCACCGGCGACAAGGGGCTTTCATTGCCCTGGGCATCCACGGCGGCCACGGCGTATTGGTAAGTCTGGCCGGCTTTGGCAGCCGCATCAGTGTAAGCCGGGGAAACCAAATCCGTGGCCAGCCGGGTGAAATCTGAGGCCCGTGCCGGGCTGGCGGCCGCCGTAGCCGAAGCCGCGCGGCGGTACAGGCGGTACGCTACCACGGCGGGGTCGCGGCGGGCATCATCCCAGGTGAGCTGCACGGCCGAGCCCGCGGCGTAGGCACTCACCCCCAGCGGGGCCGTCACTGGCATGGCGCGGTTGGGCCGGGCCGCCGCCAAAGCCGAGAAAGGACTCAGCTGCATGTTCTGGTTGGCATCGCGCACGGCGTACACGTACTCGCGGCGGCCGTTGCGGGCAGTGGTATCCAGAAACGTCAGCACGTTGCCCCGCAGCGGCGGCGACACCACCACCAGGGAGTCCTGGGCCGAGGTGCCGCGGTACACATAGTAGGCATCGTGGGTGAGGTCGGGGGCGGCGGGCTGCCAGCGCAAGCGCACTCCCTTCCCTTCCGGCTCGGCCGTGAGGGCTACGGGAGCCAGCAGCGCGGCCATGGTTCCGGGCTGGTGGCTGGCAAAGGCCGTGGCCGAGGTCGTGCCGGGCGTGGGAATACCTTTCGGCAACAAAGCCCGCAGGCGGTAGTGGTAGCCGATGTTGGGCAGCAGGCGGGTGTCGAGGTAGCTGGTAGCCGTGGCCGGAATGGTGTCGAGGCGCACGTAGTTGCCACGGGCGTCGCGGGAGCGTTGAATTTCGATGCCCGCCAGATACGCCTTGCGCGGCAGAGCGGGCCAGCGCAGTACAATGCCCGTTGTGGTATCGTGGGCGGTGGCACGCTGCACCAGCGGCATGCGCCCGGGCGTCACGGACAGCACGTAGGCCGTATCGGAGGCCGGGCCGGGGTTGCCCACAAAGTCCAGGGGCTCGAGGTAGTAGCGGTACATGGCCTCGGGCTCTACCCGCTGCTCCAGCACGAAAAACGCCGAGTCGCGCACCTGACGCACCAGCAAGCGGCCAGGCAGCAGCGCGAAACTTTTTTCGCCCGGTCCCTGCCGGTACACGCGTCCAAACACGGTGCTGGCCCCGGGCTGCACGCGGGCAGCCCAGCGCACTACCACCGATGAGTCGCGGCCGAGGCTGCGGCGGGCGCGCGGGCGCGGCAGGGAGCTGCGGCGGCCTATTTCCACGGTTTTCTCCAAGGGCTTGATGGCTGCCGCGGCGGCCTTTTCCGGCTTAAAGCCCGAGGCCGGAGCCAGGCGGTATATATAGCGGGTGCCGGGCGTAGCCTGGGCCGCCGAGGCATCGAGCATCACCGTGCCCAAGGCCCGGCGCAGGTTCATACTCAGGCCATGCACGCCGTAGCTGTCGAGGTTAGGGTGACTTTCCACGAAGGTCCACACCGCCTCGTCGGAGGGCAGGCGCAAGCCGGCGCGCAGCGCGTCGATGGTAGCCTGCCCGGCCAGCTCCCGGAGCTCAGCCAGGGATGTGGCCGCCCGCAGCACGGCTACTTCCCGAAAGTCGTTGGAGCCGGCGGCGGCGCGCAGTAGGCGGGCGCCCAGCAGGGTTCCGGGGCCGGGCTCGGGGCGGTTTTTGGCCAGCACTACCCACACGCCCTCTGGCGAGGGGTACGCAGGTAGCTCGGCATTTTTGGGTGCCGGAGCTTGGGCGCTGACCACCGCAGCAAGCAGCGTCAACAAGAACAGTAGAGTTAAGCGTTTCATAAAAAGTCAGTTGTCAGTATCCGGTTGCGTTTTGTCAGAGATGCTTCGACTCCGCTCAGCATGACGGCCTTATGCTCTCAGCTGCTTCGTGAATTGGCAACTCAAAACTTGAGATAGGCATCTACCCCGTCGTTGGAGGTGTAGGTGACGTGCAGGTTGGGGTGCACGCACACCTTAGCCCCGGTGGGGATGGTGCATACTTCACAAGACTTCCAGCCAAGGGTGGCGTAGTAGCAGGGGTCGACGCAGCCAGCTTCCCAGCAGATTTTGGTGGCGCAGTCATTGGTACAATCCCCGAAGGAGGCAATGAGGTGGGCTTCGGCTTCGCCATCGAAGTTCCAGCCCTGGGTTGGGTTGTAGCCCCCGCTCACGGCGTATTTGGCCCCAATGTCCACGCTGCCCAGCGTATAGCCGGCTACGCTCAGGTCGGCGCCCCCGCCCCAGGCCGCCGCGATGCGCAGGCTATAGGCGTTGTCCTTGAAGTTGGCGTTGAGGGCCATTTCTCCATCATTGTAGAGCCAGGCCTTGCCCGTTACTTCCAGGAAAGAAACCGACCAAGGGTTATCCTTGCTGCGCCCGAAGTGCGAAGTCCCAAGTAGGTGGGCGCCGTTCACGGTAGTACCACCCGAGAGGTAGTTTTTGTCGATGAAGTAGGTGTACTCGTTCATCTCGGGGTGAGCCGCTAGGTTCATATTCTGGGCCGCCAGAATGTTGGTATTGGCATCCAGCAGCCCCAGCAAGCTGGAGTGGGCGTACATGCCCAGGGCCCAGTAGGTGTCGTTGGCTTTGCCGCTGACCACGATTTTGCCGCCGGCCGTGGCCGAGCTGACCACGGGTATGGGGTCGTAGTTGATGAGAATCTCTACTGAGGCTAAGGAGTTGGGGAAATCGAGCACCAGCTTAGCATCGGATATAGCCTTGTCGAGCACCGTCAGGCTGGCCGTGCCGGTTACCACCGGGCCGGGCTCTACCGTTACCTCAATCGGCTTCAACGCCAGGCCGGCCTCTACCCCCACAAAGCTCACCGTCCCTCCTACCGACACTTTTTTCAGTTCCCCGCCACTAAAGCCAATGCCGCCTGAAATACCCGTTAGAGCCAGCCCGGGGCCCACGGGAATAGGCGGCGTGCTGGTCTTAATTTTGGCGTCAAACTCCACGAGCCCGTTTACTTTGGCGTAGGCGAAGTCCGTCTGCACGTCCAGCACGCTGATGACCTTCAGGCCCAGGTCGCCCTTAAAACCATTGTCCTTGAAGCTGATGCCGCCGCCCAGCGTGCCTACCCCAATGGGAACGTGCAGGCTCGCATCGAACTTGGGCGCTTCCCCCTGGCGGTACTTTATGTTGCTTACCTCGGCCTGCACCACTGGAAGCTGCAGGCGCAGGTCGCCCAGCACATCAATGCCCAGGGTGCCGATGGAGTTGAACTTGACGCCGGTGATGTTGAGTTCGGCCATGTCCAGGAAGGTCAACTTGTAGTCGGCGGGTACCTGGGCCGAGAACTTGCCATCAGAGCGTACCGTGAACGACTCGATGGTAACCGTCTTATTGATCAGCCCCAGCGTGGTTTGCGCGCCCCCGCTGAAGAAAGAAGGCCCCTCAGCCAGCTTGCCAAAGGCCAGCGGGCTGCCCTTCACGGGCTTGAACCGGGCCAGCCCAAACACATCCAGCCCCACTTCGGGCAGGGCAAACTTGCCCCCGTAGAACTGCTTGGGCCCAATGGCCAGATCGGCGAAGCTGATGTTGGTGGCTTCCGAGCCGGGCACCGTCACTTTCACATTGCCGTTCAGGCTGAAGCCCTGCTCGGTGAGGCCACCGCCCGTGAGCGTGAAGCCAAACCCACCGATGGACACGGCTACCGGCGGCGAGAAACCCAGCTTGGCCGTTTTGATGCTGCCATCGGTGCCTATCCACAGTTGCGACACCTGAATGGCGGCTGAGCCCAGGCCCGGCACGCTTTTCAAATCCACGCTGCCCGTCAGGTGGAGGCCGTCGGTGGCTACGCTGCTCTTGGTCAGGTCTACGGCAGCCCCAAAGCCGTATAAGTCCAGCCCCACCGACTTCACGGTGCTCCGGATTTTGAGGCCGTTGGTGTAGGGCACGGTGCCGTCCGAAGTCAAGACCATGAGCGGCGGCACCGTACCGGTCCCGTTGGCCTCGCTCAGAAACAGCTTCACGCCGTCCTGCCAGGTCCAGCCCAGGGCCGAGCCCAGGGAGCTGAAGTTGGGTACTACCATGCCCGCCAGCTGCCCCTTGGCGGGGTTGCCGGCTTGCATCTGCACCTTCAGGCCAGTGGGCTCGACCACCAGCACGGGCAGGTATTTGAAGGCTTTGAGGGCCAGCTCGGTGGCGTCCGTCAGCACAAAGTCCTTGCCTTTGGGGCGCGGTAAGCCGGTTTTTCCTACGTGGATGGGTATGTTGGCAAACTCCAGGCGCGTAGTTGCCGCTACGCCAAACGCGGCGTTGCCGGGCAAATTCACGAAGGCCCCAGTCAGCAGGGTATCGGCACCCAGCGTGAGGGTTTTCACTTCAATGGGGAAGCCCAGCAGCTTGTCGATGGCAAAGCCCGCGTTGGTGAGCGTGAAGTCGACGGTGGCGGTGGTGCCGGGCGCAAACTTCCTGGTCTGGCTCTGGCCCACCAGCCCCGACTTGGTTGCGTCGAGCGTCCAGCTGCCTTTGGGCACGCCCACTAGCTCGTACTGGCCGGTGGCCGAGGTCTGCACCGTCAGCTCGGGGCGGCCCTGCACCCGCACAGTGGCTCCGGCTACGGCCAGGGTGCCGGCGCGCACGGTGCCCTGCACGCGTGTGCCGGGGGCTAGCTTCACGGTAAGCAGCGTGGTGGCGCCATCTACCGCTACCGTCACGTCCTGTAGGGCGGGGACGTAAGCTACTGGGCCCTTGGCCGGGCCGCTCACGCGCAAGCTCACCGGCCCGCCGGGAGCTTTGGCGAAATACGTCTGTCCATCGGAGCCCGTAGTTTGCTCCAGCGCGGGCTCTGCGCCCGCAAAGGCGACCAGCGCCCCCTGCAAAGGCTGACCGCTGGCCGAGTCGAGCACCGTTACGCGCAGGCGGCCCACCAGCTTGGTTAGCGTGAACTGGCCCAGGTCCTGGCCGGCCCCCAGAGGGGTGCTGGCATTCACCCCGAGCCCACCCAGGTAGCCCGTCAGCGCGTCTTTGTCGGAAAACAGGCCCCCGGCATATGTATTGGCGCTTCCTATGCTTACTTGGTAGCCCGTCTTGCTGCCACTTCCGGAGTTGTTGTTGCCAGCGGAAGCGGGGTTGCCAGCTCCCGGCAATTGAAACGGCGGGGCACCGGCTACCTGCAAGCTGGAGGCACCGTCCAGGGTGTTGCTCAACTGCTTGGCCGCGCCCTGCATTTCCTTGGGCGTTTCGATGTTGAAAAAGGTACTGGAGCTGTTTACCATCACCAATTTGCGCAGTTCCTGGAAGCCCAGGCGGCTAATGATCAGCGTGTCGGAGCCGGCTTGGTGGGTGGTCAGGAAGCGGCCGTATTCGTCGGTTTGCCAGGGCTGGCCACCCGTGCTCCAGCGCATACTGGCCTGAGCCACGGGGCCACCTTCACTGCTGTTTACCGCGCCCATCACCGGGTGCAGGGTCACATCCACGGGTATAGGGTCGCGGGTGATGATGCCGGCCGGACCGGTTTTGTTGAGCTTAAGGTTTTCTTCCTTCCAGCCTTTCCCCACTTCCGCACCGGGCAACACTTCCAGCGTCATAGGTATGAAGCTTACGCCAACAGTCGTGATGGAGAAGCGACCCTGGGCATCCGTTTGGGTGGTGTAGACTTTGCCGCTGCCGGGCGTGGAACGGGCCAGGCGGATGTTGGCTCCGGCAATAGGCGAGCTGTCGTGCTGGCGCACCACGCGGCCGCGCACCTGGGGCGGGTTGCTGTTGAGCGTGTAGGTTTTAGTGACGGTGACGACGCCTTCCTCGTAGTCCTGGGTGCCCGGCTGCACGGCTATCGAGGTGGTGAAGTCACTATAGCCGTCGGCTTTGAGGGTGATGAGGTATTTGTCGGCCGTGCCTTCCAGGTTCGGAAACAGGCGGGTAAGGTCCTTATCGGCCGTGGCTGCTTGCGTCACGACGGTGCACTGGCCCTGGGTGGCGCTGTTGGGGTTGTCAAATACCACGGTGGGCCGGTTGTCGGCGGGCAGCTGACCTTCCTGGCGGGCGTAGGCGCGGGCTTTGGGGTCGTACCAGTTGCTCAGGCGCAGTACCTGCACCTGCACGGGGCCGGTAGCCGCCTTGGTGGCCGATTCCATCACCTTTATTTTGAGCCGATAGGTGTTGGCCATACACACGCCTTCGCCTAGGTCGTAGCCACCCTCGGCGGCCGTTTTCAGGGAATACGCGGCCGGCTCGGAGAAAAAGCGGGGGTTGACCACTTCCACGTGCAGGTAGCCAATTTCCTCGGGCTTGCCGTCAATCAGCCATTTGATGTAGGCTTTGGTGCCGGCAGGTTGGGCCGCCGGGTCGTCGAAGGGTGTGGGCGACACCACCCCGATGCTGAAGTTGCCTTGGTCGTCGGTGGTACCGTGGCCCAGCACTTCCTCCCGCTCGGGGTTCAGCATGGGGTCGTTCCAGCCTACCTGGCCCTTGCTGATGCGGTGGTAGCGGTACACGAGCCGCACTTTGGTAAAGCTCAGCGGAAACCGCCCGGAGCCCAGCAACGGCGTGAGCTTAAACTCCGGGGCGGCGCCGTACTCCTGAATAGGGCCAATGTCGCCGGGCTTGCTGGATTTGCCCGCGCCGCTGTTGTAGGTGCCATTGCCCACCAGCACGCCGTTGAATACGCCGCCACCATTTACTACGGTGGTGCTGCCGAGGTCGGCGCCCGCCTTGCCGCTGGCACTGCCTTGCATCACGCTCACCAGTGGTCCTGTGGTAGTTGTGTTGGTGCTATAGGTGCCGGTGGGATTCTGGCTGGCCGAAGGCGCAGCGGCACTGCTCTGGCTGCTGCCCCCGGTTTTGCCAGCTTGCATCGCCCCGATAATAACCGCACTGCCGCTGCCGCCGGTGGTAGGGTCGAGCATGGCCGCGTAGGCCGCGCCCTGCATTTCTACGCCCGGCGCGGGCACCGAGGCAAACGATACGCCGCCTTCCTCGCTTTTGCGGAAAGCCCACAGCACCCGTCCCCGAATCTGCACCGCGGGCATTTTTATGTCGGTTTTTATCTCCGAAATGGGCTTGGTGGTGCTTTTGGGTGGCTTGGTGGTGACTACGGGGCTGTTGCTCTTGGGGGGCGTACTGGTTTCGCCGTACACGAAGGTGCCTACCTCGGACCGGCCGTTGTTACGGAAGGCGGCGCGGCCCTGCGGGTCGCGGGCCGTAACGGCGTAGGCGTAGCGGCGACCCGGAATCAGGGCCGGCTCGCCGGGACCGTAGAGCAGCGTGGTTACGCCCAGCACGGTGCGCTCAAACAGCGGAGGCGTGGTGCCGGCCAGGAAGGCGTCGTTGGGGTTGCGGCGGTTGTCCGACAGCTCCACAATGCGCACCTCGTACTCAGTGGTAGCCGCCGCGCCGGCCGGGCGCGTCCAGGTGAAAAGGATGTTCTGGGGGCTGCGGGTTTTCACTACTTCGTCGGGCGTTGGGCGCACGAGTTGGGGCGGCTCCAGACTGCGCAGCAGAAACGACTTGCTGCACCCCAGCGGGTTTTCGGCTGACAAGGGGCGCAGGGTGGTGTAGTCGAGGGCGCGCACGCAGATGGTGTAGGTGCCTTCGGGCAGGCCATTGCCGCGCACCATCTGCTGCAGGGTGATGCCTGAGTACGTCAGCTGGTTTTCGTCGAAGAGGCGGCCCAGCTCGTCCTGGTCGAGGCGGCGGGTTTGCAGGGCGGCCAGCTCCAGGGGCCGGGCCGAGCGCACCTGGTCGCGGGTGCGGGCCTGCACGCCATTGTCGCCGGTGAGGGTACCGGCAAGCTGCAGCTGCAGGGGCTGGCGCGTGGTGTTCGTGAGCGTGACGACGAGGCGGTTAGGCTGGTCTACGTAGTCCGACAAATGCGTGGAGTAGGGTGGCAGGGCCAGCACCGTCACGCGCACCTCCGTGCCCGACTGGGCCCAGGCCCGCGGGCCACTCAGGAGCGCCAGCAGCGGCAGTAGCCACCACCAGCGGCCCGTAGTACGAGTTGTTTTCATAGCAGCAAGAGAGAAGGTAAGAGAGGATTCAAAGCGTGAAGGCATAGCCAATTTCCCCGCGCGTTTCGCTGTAGCGGCGGTTTTGGGTGGTTTCGTCGCCGGTGGGGTAATGGCCGGTGAAGGCCACATCGGTGCGGAAGGTGTGGTGGCGGCTCACGCGCCAGGCGGCTCGCAGCCCTCCGCCTACCAAGCGGCTGGGTTGGTCGGCTCGGAGGCTGCGCAGCAGGGAGCCGCGCACGCCCAGGCGCATCCGTCCGTCTTGCCCAAAAGCCTGGTCGGCGTTGAGCTGGAGGCCGTGGTCGCCGTCGTCGCCGGTGGCTAGCTTGAGCTGGGTGTAGTTGTAGGTGGCGCCCACCGAAAAGCGGCGCGGCACCCAGGTAAGCTGGTAGCTGAGAAAGGCATTGTAGGACGTAAACTCGCCCAGCTTGCCCAGCTCATCGGGGCTCTGGTCGCGCAGGATGGCGCGGTCGGCGCTCAGCAGCACGGTGTGGCCCCAAGTTTCGCCAGCGTAGGTGTAGCGCGGGGCTACGCTCAGGCTTTGCTGGGTTTGGGTTAGCCGAAACGTGTCGGCGACCTGCACGGCCCCGGGCTGCTGGTCGGTGGTGTAGTTGGTGTAGCTCACATCCAGGCCCAGCCGCTCGGTAAACTCCGCGGAGGCATTCAGGGAGCCAATGAGGCGGCGGCTGGTGAGCTGCTTTTGCTCGCGCAGGTTGTCCTGCTGAATGCCCACACTGCCCGTGAGGCGCAGCTTCTGCTGCCAGAGCGTGAGCGTGGGCACCAGCGTGAGGTTCTGCACGTCGTCCTGGAAATAGTACGCGCCCATGCTCTGGAACCCCGGCGACACCCGGCGGTAGCGCACTTTCAGGCCGTTGCCATTGTGCTGGTAGCCGGCCGCCGCCTGCCAGGCGGTGTAGGCTTCGGTGGAGCCATTCACGGCAATGAGCTTGCTGAGCGGCTGGCGCAATGCTTTTGGCAGGGCGTCCTCCACGCCTAGGGAGCTACCCACGTCGCGGGTGAAAAAGCTGAGGCCACCGTCGGCTTCCAGCAGCCAGTCTTTTTTGATGGTGAGGCGGCCGCTCAGGCCCAGCACTAGGTTGGCGGCGGGCAGCACCCGGTTGTTGGCAGCCCCAGTGGTTTCGGCCAATTGGCGGGTTTCGCGGCTCACGCTACTGCTGTCGTCGCGGGCCCGCACTAGGCTAAGGTCGATAAAGGACTTCTCGGTGCCGAAGCCCAGTTTGCCGGCATAGCCCTTGCGCGAAAACGAAAACGGCATCAGGGAGCCACTCACGGGGTCGACGCTGGTGGCCCGGCTGAAGCGGCCCACCATGCTGGCAAAGCGCAGCTTGCCGGGGTTTAGCTCCACGCCCCCACCCAGCACGGTGTGCCCGGCCAGGGTGAAGGGCGAAAATGTGAGGTTGCGGTAACCGGCGTGCACCGTCACCCACTTATAGGTGGGGCTTAGACCAAACTGGTTGAAAGGCTGGCGAAACCGCCGGTCCTGCTCGCTCAGCACAAAGCTCACGGGCACGGCAATGCCGTAGATGCTCAGCGTAGGCGAACCGGCCAGCACGTAGGAAAACGGCTTGCGACGGGCTTCAATGCCCTGGGCCCGGTAGAAAATGCCGCGCACATCCAGCGTGCCCGAGAGCGTAACGGGCTTCTGCTGATCGAGGGTGGCTATATCCTGCGCGGCGGCCGGTGCGGCCAGCAGCGCGCTCAGGCCGAGTAAAGCTCCCCCTACCCCGCACCAACCGGCGGGCTTCCAAGTTTTCATAGCAGTAGTGGAATGGCGGGTGAAAAGCGGCGCGGCCTACCGGAAGCGGTGGAAGCTGAAGGTGCCGTTGGTAATGGTTTGGGTACCGGTGCCGTTACCGAAGGGCACAGCCCCGGCCGTGAAGCTGAACGTACCTTCCAGCTTCTGCGTGGCCTTATCGTAGGCCGTCACTTTGATGGTACCATTCACGCTGCCGCTGGCACTAAGCGTGTTGTATAGAGCGCCAGTCTGGCCGTTGCCTACCACAATGGCCCCTACCGAACCATCATCCTGCGCGGAGCTTTTCTTCAGCTCGTAGGTACCCACACCTTTGGCATCCAGCCCATCAATTGCCAAGCTCAGGGTTTCTTCGTTGATATTCTGGGAGGCCGAAATTTTCATCACATCCTTCACGTACATATTGTCGTCGTAGAAGGCCCCGGAATAGATGGTGCTGGTAATGGTTTTGCCGTTGCGCGTCCAGGTTACCGTGCCGTCGGAGTCGGGTGCGGCATCTTCCTCATCATCTTTGCCGCAGCCGGAAAGTAACAAGAAGGAACAAGCCAGCAGCAGCGGCCGGAACAGAAAGGAAGTCGTTTTCATAGCTGTGGGGTGGTAGAGTGAAAACTGGTTAGTATTTGTAGACTGACTTGAAGTTGAAGGAGCCGCTGGTAACCTCTACCGAAGGCCCAAACGTGCCGCCCGTGTTGCGCACGCGGGCTTTAAAAGAGAAAGTGCCTTTCACGTGGGTTGTATTGGGGTCCCACTCTGTTATTTCCACTGTACCCGCCGGGCTGCTGGCGGCCCATATGCTGATGTAGGTGCTCTTCGAGCCGGTCATTTCGGTGAGGCCACCGCGGGAGTTGCCATTAGGCACCAAGGTGTAGGTGCCCTTGCCGGTGAAGTTGTCGATGAGCACGCTCACTTGGTAGGTCTTGGAGTCGTCGGCCAGAATGAGCAGCTCCTTGTTCTTGTCGTCGGCACTGCTGGGGCGGTAGTGGCCCTGGGTCTGCACGTTGCTGCCGAAGCCGGCGTACTCGGTGCCGCTCACCTTCCAGCGCACTTCATCGCCGCCGTTCTGGGTGGTGGGGTCGGGGTCGTCTTCCTTGTCGCCGGAAGAGCAGGCCGTGAGTAGTGGCAGACACACGAGCAACGAGAGCAAGCGGAAAGCCAAAGGGTGGTTCGTTTTCATGAGCTTGATAAGAGAAGATGTTTCGCAGAAAGATTCTCAGATGAAATGCGCGTTTTCCGGGAGGCGCTAGCAATGGCCCAAAAGTGCGGCCCCAGGATCCGAAAGGCATTCATCCTCGTCGCAAAGGCATGCGCACAAGTCGCACGCAAGCAAATGCGACGTGCGCTATACCGGCGCGGCCGGGCGCACCATTCCCCAGCAGGGCACCGGCAGCCCCGGCCCGGGCAGTTCGCCGTAGCTGGCTACTTCAAACCCTAGCCGCTGCCCAAAATGAACCGCCGCCAGCGTGTGTACATTGGCGTAGCAAGGTGCGTAGCGGGCCCCCAGCGCCGCCAGTGAGGCGCGCAGCAGCGCCCGGCCCTCACCCCGCCGCTGCACGCCCGGGCGCACGCCCAGTGCCAGCAGGTAATGGTGCGGCAGCGGCAGCACCTGCTGGCGTATTTCATCCTGCTGATGCTGCCAGCCCACCAAGCGCCAGAACCGCGACCAGCCCACGCCCAACGGCCAGGCCAGCTGCCCGGCTTTCAACACCTGCTGCCAGGAAAAATCGGCCGCTTCGGCCGGTAGCCACACGGCCACGGCCTGTCCACTAGGGCTGGCATACACGCAGCCCGTGCGCAGGGCGTAGCGCACCACTAGGCGGAGGTAGTAGTTGGGCTGGGTGGGGCAGTTTGGTTCCGGCCCAAACAGGGGGTCGGCCGCGTAGGCTTCGGCTAGCAGCCCGGCAGCCCAGCTTTCATCGGAAGTAGTAAGGCGACGGGCCGGAAGAACCAGGGTGTGCATAGCGCCAGCGGGTTAGAGCAAGTGCCAGCAAAGGACGCCGGGAGGCGCGGCCACGGCATTCACGCAGGTCGCAAAGGCTTGCGCACACGTCGCGAAGGGAAGTTTCTAGTAGGTAATTTCTCGTTGTTGGCCAGCCCATCAATGCTGAGCTTGCCGAAGCATCTCCACCGCTTCGTCTCCACAATTGAGTCAGCCAGCGGTAGAGATGCTTCGACTCCGCTCAGCATGACGGGCTATTGACTGAAACCAATCGTTAGCGGCATCAACTAGCAACTATCAACTCGAAACTAGGCTGGGCACCTCGCTGGGGGCGTAGCCGAAATGGCGGGAGAAACTGGTGCTGAAGTGGGCCGGGGAGTTGAAACCGACCTGATAGGCAACTTCCGACACCGTGCCGGAGCGGGCGGCCAGCAGCACGTGGGCCCGCCGCAGCCGCAGCCCCCGGATAAAGTCGCTGGGGGCTTGGCCGGTGAGGGCCTTGAGCTTGCGGTGGAGCTGCGCCCGGCTCAGGGCAACCTCGTCGCCGAGCATTTCCACGCTGAACTCCCCGTTGTCGAGGTGGCGCTCAATGGCTTGCTCCACTCGTTTCAGGAAACACTGGTCGAGGGAAGGCAGGGCCGACACGGCAGCCGCGTAAGCCGCATAAGAATCGGGCAGCGCGGCGGCGGCCGGGTTTTCCGGCGAGGCATCGGGCACAGCCGCCAGCAGCCCTAGTTGCGTTTGGGTGCCCCTGCGTAGCGCCAGCAGGTTGCGCACCTGGGCACGCAACTCCCGCGGGTCGAAGGGTTTGGGCAGGTAGGCATCGGCCCCGGTTTCGAGGCCGGCGAGGCGGTCGGCGGCTTCGGCGCGGGCCGTGAGCAGCACAATGGGCACGTGGCTGGTGGCCAGGTCAGCTTTCAGCTGGCGGCATAGCTCCATGCCATCAAAGCCCGGCATCATCACGTCCGACACAATCAGACTGGGGACCATTTCGCGTGCCATCCGCACTCCTTCTGGTCCATCGGCGGCCTCCAGCAGGCGGTAGCCCGCGCTGGCCAGGGTTTCCTGCACGAAAGCGCGCACCTCGGCGCTGTCGTCTACTACCAGCACCACTTCGGCATCCTCAGCGGGCTCGGGCAGGGTGGTTTCCATTGGTAGAGGCGGCGCAGTACTCGTAGGGTTCGTGACTGGCTGCGCGGGCACGGCTGAGAGCAGGCCCCGCGGTAGCCTCACTACGAAGGTGGTGCCAGCGCCTGGGGTGCTCATCACCTGCACCGTGCCTCCGTGTCGCTCGGTCAGTTCCTTCACCAACGCCAGCCCTACCCCACTACCACCCGAATCGGCACCGCTGCTCAGTACCTGATAAAACCGGTCGAACAGGTGCGGGAGGTGACTTGGCGCAATGCCTACGCCAGTATCCTGCACGCTCAGGACCACGGTGCCCTGGGGTGCCAGCGGCGTGGGCGCCTCGTCGTGCACGGCCAGCGTGACGTGCCCCCTGGCGGGCGTGAAGCGCAGAGCATTGGCGAGCAGGTTGCTCACCACTTCCTCCAAGCGCGTTACGTCAAAAACCAAAGGCACCGGCTGGGCGGGCGCGGCGAGGTGCAAGCCAATCTGCCGGGCGGCGGCCAAGTGCTGAAACCCCGCTAGCCAGGCCCGGGCCGAGGCTGCTACGTCGCCGGCCTGGGGCTGCAGGGTAAGGCCCCCCGCTTCCAGCTTGCTCAGGTCCAGCAGCTGGTTGATGAGGCGCAGTAATTTGCGGGCATTGTCGCCGATGCGCAGGCCGTGGCGGCGGGCCGGGGCGGGCATGGCTTCGTCATAGGCTAGCTCCTCGGCCGGGCCCAGGATCAGCGTGAGCGGGGTGCGCAGCTCGTGGCTGATGTGCGTGAAGAAGTCGGTTTTCACCCGGTCCATTTCCTGCAGGTGCACCAGCGCCTGGTACTCCAACTGCTGCTGGGCCCGCTCCCGCTCCCGGCGCTGGGTGTTGCGGCGTACCACGTAGAAGGCCCCGGCCACGCCCGCCGCGTACAGCGCATAGGCCCACCAGGTGCGCCACCAGGGCGGGCTAATGGTGAAGGACAGCCGGGTAGGCTGCGCATTCCAGCGGCCCACGTTGTTGGCGGCCTTTACCTCAAAGGTGTAGCTACCCGGCGGCAAGTTGGTGTACGTGGCCGAAGTAGCCTCGGCGGGCTTGCTCCACCGCTCGTCGAAACCCGCGAGGCGGTACTGATAGCGGACTTTGGTAGGACTAGTAAGGCTGATGCCCACAAACTCAAAGGCCAGCTGGTTGAGATGGTGAGGCAAGGTGAACCCCGAAGCCAGCACGGTGTCGCGGCCGAACACGCGCAGGTGGGTGACGTGCGTGCTGGGCGGCACGGGGTTGGGGCGGGCCTGGCGCGGGTCGTAGCGCATGAGGCCATTCACGGTGCCGGCCCACAGCAGGCCGTTAGGCTCCAGCAGCACGGCGTTCTGGTTGGTTTCCTGACCCAGAAAGCCCTCGGCAGTGCCGTAGCTCACGGTGCGGCGCGTGGCTGGGTCAAATAAATCCAGGCCCAGGTTGGTGCCCACCCACACCCGCCCCCGAGCATCGCAGCGCACGAAGTAAGGATTATTGGATTTCAGCCCGGCTTCCGGTCCGTAGGCTTTCAGGCGGCGCCCATCAAATTCCAGCAGCCCTTCATTAATGGAGCCCAGCCAGAGGTGGCCGCGCAGGTCTTCGGTAATAGAGCCGATGCTCAGGTGGTCGGTGCGACCGTCGGCGCGGCGCAACTGGTCGGGGCCGTCGGCCTGCACATCTACGCGCACCAGGCCTCGGTCGTCGGTGCCCAGCCAAAGCGTGCCTTCGTGGTCCCGGAAAGCGGCCCACAGCGCGTTGGTGCCCAGGCCCGAGCTGGCCCCGTAAGTTCGACTGGCGCCGGTGGCAGGGTTGAGCACCACGGTAGCCCCGGCGGCGGCCGTCACGGCCCACACGCGGCCTAGCTTATCCTGGGCAAACTGGCGCACATTCTGGCCCACCAGGCCCGGAACGTTGCTCAACTCCTGCCAGCGGCCGGTAGCCGGCGTGTACACGGCCACGCCGCTACCCCGGCTGCCCAGCCAGATACGGCCCTGCGCGTCCTTGAACAGGGCCCGCACAAAGTTGGCCGCGTCGCCGCCCGGGCGCCGGTAAGCCAGCCGAAACTGCCGGCCAGCGGGGTTGTTGGGTCGAAATTCCCACAGGCCCAGCCGAGTGCCTACCCAGTACTCGCCCGGCGCTACGTTCACAATATTCTGCACGTCGGCCCCGCCGGGTTCGTTGCGGCCCCCCAGCCCTTCGGCCGACCCAAACAAGGCAAACTGCTCGTCGGGAATATGCTGGAGGATGCCGTCGTCGAGCACCACCCACATGCTGCCTTCGCGGTCTTCGAGCAAGCCACAGGCGGTTTGGTCGCTGAGTAGGCTGTGCTGGGGAAAGCAGCTGACGCGGCCCGTGGCTGGCTGGTAGCAGCTAACGCCCGCCGCCGACACGGCCCACACCCGCCCAAGGCGGTCGGGCAGCACCCGCTGGGGCGCGGAAGCGCACAGGCCCTGCTCCTGCCCTATCAGCCGCAGCTGCCAGGGCTGAGAGGACGAGGAACGCGTGAGCTGACCTAAGCCATTTTTCAACCCCAGCCAGTACGCATTATCGGAGGCGCGGTGCACCGAGTACACGCGTTCCTGGCGGATGGCGGCGGGCAGGGCCGCTGTGGCTTCCTGCAGCGGCTGCCCGGTGCTGGCGTGTACAATGACTACGCCCTGGGCAGTAGCTACCCACAGCTCCTGGGCAGCGCCGGCGGCTATTTGAAAGATTGTGTCGGAAGGCAGGCCTTGCGGGGCTGCTAAGTGCCTAACCGGGCCGGAGCCGGCTTGCGGCAGGTGATATAAGCCGTTGCCGAGGGTAGCTACCCACAGCTGCTGGTTTGGGGCTGGCAAAAGCTGGCGGATGCTGGCATTGGCGCGCCACTGGGCCGGGCCCAGCTTGCCCACCTGCCCATTCTGGCTGATGGCCGTGATGATGCCGGCTGCGTGGCCCAGCCACATGCCGCCCGGAGCCGGGAGCAGACTGCTCACGTGGTTATCGGGGAGGCCCTGGCGGGCATCGAGGGTCTGGAAGCTGCGGCCATCAAACCAGCACACCCCTCCCTGCGTGCCGGCCCATAGCCGCCCGCCCGCATCCTGGGCCAGGCAGTACACGGTGCTTTGCGGCAGCCCGTCGGCCAGGCCATACACGCGGGTAGCCAGGGTTTGGGCGCGGCTGGTACCCATACCGACTACCAGCGCAACGGCTAGTAGCCAGCAAAAAGAGCGTAAGCCGAAACGGGCGGAGTAGTGCAGCATCGGCGACGGTGGAGGTTGGTTTGCTACCGAAGTACCCGAAGGGTTTTTACTGGTAGAAAAATCAGATAAAATGGCACTATAAAAACAGGTTACAAGGTGACATATCCGCTTATCGTTCTCAATCACATGATGATGTGAAAGCCTCAGCTGAACTGTACCACCATTGCAAGCTGGGTCAAAGCTACCGGCTATAGTCCTAGTGAAAATGAGTAAGATTACCTACTGGCGTAAGTAGGCTATTCCGGCGTTGTCGTTATCTTCCCGAATGATTCGTCTGCGCCACGCCGATTTTCTCCGCCTCAACCAGGCTATTGAGCTGGTCCACGCCGAGGCCGGGCCGCGGAGGTTGTTTGGGCAGCTATCGAGGGCGGTGATGCTGGCTATTTCGGCCGAAACGGTGTGCTTCGACGGCTACGACCTGAGTGGCCGCATTGGCCACCTGGGTGCTTACCCCGAAGGCTTGTTTGGAGCCGACGACTTTCCCCTGCTTGGCAACCACATTGTCGAGCACCCGCTGTTTCCGGCCATTATGGAGCAGCGCCGCTCCGAGCCCCTGCGCACCAGTGACTTCTGCCGCATGCCGCAGTACTTTCGGACCACCCTGTTCAACGCCTTTTACCGGCCCCTGGCTCTCACGCACCATATGATTCTGGGGCTGGAGCTGACGGATTATGGCTGGGTAACCTGCGCGCTGGCCCGGCGGCGCCGCAACTTCACCGAGGCCGACCGCCAGGTGCTGCACCTGCTCAAGCCCCACGTGCAGGTAGCCGTGCGCCACGCCCGCACCGTAGCCCGCCTTCAGACCCAGCCGCCCGCTGCCCCGGAAATGGCTTTGCTCACGGAGCTTACGGCCCGCGAAACCCACGTGCTGACCCTGCTCAGCCGGGGCCTGACCGACAAGGAAATAGGTCAGCAGAGCGGCATTAGCACCCGCACGGTGCAGAACCATTTGCAGAACATCTACAGCAAGCTGGGCGTGACCAATCGCACGGCGGCACTGGGGCAAGTATTGGGACGCGGGGCGTACTAGCGGCCCGGATGGGGCGGAATCGGGCGGGCGGTTGCGTATCTTTGTGACTAGCTCGTATGGAAAATTTCGTTGTTTCGGCCCGTAAGTACCGCCCAGCCACGTTTCGCAGCGTGGTGGGGCAGCAGCACGTTACTACCACCCTGCAGAACGCCATTGCCTCCCAGCACCTGGCCCAGGCGTTTCTGTTCTGCGGCCCCCGCGGCGTGGGCAAAACCACCTGTGCCCGTATCCTGGCCAAAACCATCAACTGCGAGTTTGTAGAGCAGCACGTGCGCCAGGGCCGCCCGGTATCGGAATTAATCCAGACCCAGCCCGACATCGTGCCCACGGCCCTGCAACAGGCTGCCGACCCCGACAACACGCCCTTCGAGCTGGAGGCCTGCGGCAAGTGCGCCTCGTGCCGGGCTTTCCAGGAAAGTGCCTCCTTCAACGTGCACGAGTTGGATGCCGCCTCTAACAACTCGGTGGAAGACATCCGCAGTCTGGTTGAGCAGGTGCGCTACGCCCCGCAGCAGGGCCGCTTCAAGGTGTACATCATCGACGAGGTGCACATGCTCTCGAATGCGGCCTTCAACGCCTTTCTGAAGACGCTGGAGGAGCCGCCAAGCTACGCCATCTTCATCCTGGCAACGACGGAGCGGCACAAGATCATCCCCACCATTCTGTCGCGGTGCCAGATCTTCGACTTCAACCGCATTAAGGTGGACGACATGCGCAAGCACCTGCGCTATGTGGCCACCCAGGAGCATATTCAGGCCGAAGACGACGCCCTGCACCTGCTGGCCCAGAAAGCCGACGGCGGCCTGCGCGACGCCCTGAGCATGTTCGACCAGATGGTGACGTTCTCGGGCCAGAACCTGCGCTACCAGGACGTGGTGCAGAACCTGCACATCCTAGACTACGAGTACTACTTCCGGCTGGTAGACGCGCTGCTGACGGAGAACCTGAGTGCCACGCTGCTTTTGTTGGATGAGGTGATGCAGCAGGGCTTCGATCTGCACAACTTTGTGGTGGGTGCCGCCGAGCACCTGCGTGGGCTGCTGGTGTGCAAAGACCCCGTGACGGTGCAGCTGCTGGAAGTGTCGGACAACATTCGGGCGCGCTACGTGCAGCAAGCCCAGGCCGCCCCGCTGGCGTTCCTGCTCTCGGCCCTGAACCTGGTGAGCTTGTGCGACCGGGAGTTCAAGCAAGCCAAAAACCAGCGCCTGCACGTGGAGCTTACGCTCATGAAGCTGGCGTACCTGAACGGGGCCGTGCAGTTTGCCCGTGACTTGCAGGCAGCTCCGGCCAACGCCCCGCAAGCATCGTCGGACAACGGCGAGGCGAAAAAAAAAAGTAGTGTAAATCCTGAAGCGGCCCCTGCCCCGGTAGTGGCCGCCGCCAACGGCCAGCCGAGTACGAACGGTACCGCCGTATCCCCGACTAGAGCGGCAGCTAGCAGCCCGCCCCTGGCCCACGCTCCCGCCGACCCCGAGCCCATTGTGCCGGTAGAAAGCGGCGTGGAGGAGCTGCACGACACCCCGAGTGTGGAAGATGAGGCAGCTACGCAGGTGCCTCCCACCCGCCTGGTGCGCGACACAGTACCGCACGTCGATACGGGCCGCCCCAGCGTGGCTGGCCACGAGCCCGGCGACGCTCCGGTGGTAGCGGCCCCCATACGCCCGCTGCCTTCGCTCACCAAGGGCCTGGGCGTGGCTTCCAAGCTGCCTAGCCTCACGGCCATGAAAGAGCAGGCCGCCCGCCAGAGCGCCGCGCCCAAAACTGCCGTCATCGAGGAAGATGCCCCGAGTGCAGCAGCCGGCTCGTTGCCCGCCATCGACGATGCCCGCCTGCAGCAGGTGTGGAACGAGCTGAAGGAGTTGCGCAAGGCCGGCAGCATGAGCGAGTACACGGTGCTGAACCGCCCGGTGCAGGCCGATGAGCGGCACGTGATTGTGCTGCGCGTAGACAACCCCGTGCAGGAAGATGTATTCAACGACTTCCGGGCCGATTTCCTAGGGGAGCTGCGCCGCCGCACGGGCTATCCGCGCCTCACGGTGCAGGTGGAAGTGGTGGAGCAGCAAAGCACCGGCCGCAAGCTCTACACCTCCGCCGATAAGTTTGAGTACCTGGCCGAGAAGTTTCCTGCCCTGGTTGCCATGAAACAGCGCCTGGGTCTGGATACCGACTTTTAGAGCTTGGTTGGTTTGTGCTTTCGAGTCATGCTGAGCGAAGTCGAAGCATCTCTACCGCTTCGTCTGCATACCACTGCAACGAAGCAGTAGAGATGCTTCGGCTTCGCTCAGCATGACGTTCTAAAGAAGGATTTAAGAAACTCAAGCACGTTCTTCTACCAATATGCTGATGTGGGGGCTTCGCCTCAACCTGCCCTTGTTTTCGTTCTATTTCGGCGGTGGGTATGCAGGGTAGGTTGTAGTGCCGGGGAGGACGAAATGGATATACTCACTATGAAGGCACTCTTAACTCATCCTTTAGGAGCGCTCCGCGGGCTACTACGGAGAAATACTATTTCGCGCCGGTAGGCAGCGGCTATTCTTCACCCGCCATTGCGAGCAGGTAGCGCACCAAGCCCAGGCAGAAGCTTCCCGGCTTGAGCGAGACACCAAACCTGCGTTGTGGTAAGGCTCCGATGTGGAGGCTGTAGCGCGCCCCCCAACTCGTGCTACGACACTTCTATTCAGGTAGCGCACCGGCGCATTTCCCATCGTAGCGCAACGAAGTACATTAACTCAGCGCCTTTATCTTTGACGTTCATTCTTCTGCCCTACTTCATCTGTTTTCCGTGAAAAAAACCCTGATGCTCGTGCTGCCGGCTATGGCGGCGCTGAGTCTAACCCAGTGCCAGTCGAGCAAGCCGGCCGCTACAGCTGCCGCAACGACTCCGGCCCCTGCTGCTGCGCCAGCCCAGAAGGAATATAAGTACCAGACCGTGGAGGGTGACCCGCTGAAGGCCCGCATCTACACCCTCGACAACGGCCTGACGGTGTACCTCTCCGATTACAAGGACGCTCCGCGCATTCAGACCTACGTAGCGGTGCGCGCCGGCTCCAAGAACGACCCGCACACGGCCACCGGCCTGGCCCACTACCTGGAGCACATGGTGTTCAAGGGCACTTCCAAGCTGGGCACCCAGAACTGGGCCGCGGAACAGGTCGAATTGGCCAAGATTGAAGCCCTCTACGAGCAGTACCGCAGCAAAACCGACGTGGCCGAGCGCAAGCGCCTCTACCACCAGATTGACTCGGTGTCGGGCGTGGCGGCCAAATACGCCGTGGCCAACGAGTACGACAAGGTGATGGGCGCCATCGGGGCCAAGGGCTCTAACGCCTATACCTCGGTGGAGCAGACGGTGTACCAGGAAGACATTCCGAGCAATCAGGTGGAGAAGTGGGCGGCCATCCAGGCCGAGCGGTTTGGGGAAATGGTGCCTCGCCTGTTCCACACCGAGTTGGAAGCCGTGTACGAGGAGAAAAACCGCACCCTCGACAGTGACTTCAGCAAGGAATACCAGGCCCTGAACGCCGCCCTCTACCAGAAGCACGAGTACGGCACCCAGACCACCATTGGCACCATTGAGCACCTGCAGAACCCGTCCATCACGGAAATCAAGAAGTACTTTACCCAGTACTACGTGCCCAACAACGTGGCCCTGACGCTGAGCGGCGACCTGGACTACGACCAGACCATCCGCGTCATCGACAAGTACTTTGGCGGGCTGCAAAGCAAGCCGGTACCGGCGTTTACGCCCGCCCAGGAAGCGCCCATCACGGCCCCCCTTGTAAAGGAAGTGAAAGGCCCCGACGCGGAAAACGTAATGCTGGGCTTCCGCTTTCCCGGTACCACTACCCCCGATGCGGTGGTGCTGCGCATGATTGACAAGATCCTCACCAACGGTCAGGCCGGGCTGGTGGACCTCGACCTCAACCAGCAGCAGAAAGTGCTGCAGGCGGCCACCTTCACCGACCTCAACAACGACTACTCCACCCATGTGCTCTACGCCACCCCGCGCCAGGGCCAAAAGCTGGAGCAGGTGCGCGACCTGCTCTTGGCGGAGCTGACCAAGGTGAAGAAGGGTGACTTCCCCGACTGGCTGATTCCGGCCATCATCAACAGCGAAAAGCTGCAGCGCACCAAGAGCTACGAAAGCAACGAGGCCCGCGCTGGTGCCTTCGTCTCGGCCTTTATTGCCCGCCAGGACTGGAAGGACTACGTAAAGCAGATTGACGACTTCGCCAAGATTACCAAGGCGGACGTGATGCGCGTGGCCAACCAGTATTACGGCCAGAACTACGTGGCCGTGTACAAGCGCACCGGCCAGGACCCCAACAAGGTGAAGGTGGTGAAGCCCACCATCACGCCCGTGCCCGTGAACCGCGACGCCGCCTCCGGCTTCTACAAGCAGGTAACCAGCCTCCCGGCCCCGGCCCTCCAGCCCGTGTTCGTGGACTATAAGAAGGACATTCAGGAAACCAAGCTGGCTTCGGGCGTGCCGGTGTTCTACACCCGCAACACCGAAAACAACCTCTTCGACCTGTACTATGTGCTCGACATGGGCACCAACAACGACCCGCGCCTGGGCCTGGCCGCCGACTACCTCCAGTACCTCGGTACCGATAAGTACACTGCCGCCCAGCTGCAGCAGGAGTTCTACAAGCTGGGCTGCTCCTTCGGGGTGCAGAGCGGGGCCGACCGTATCTACGTGAGCCTCTCCGGCCTCGACAGCAACTTCGAGCCGGCCGTGCAGCTGTTTGAAAGCCTGCTGGCCAAGCCCAAGCCCGACGCCGAAGCCCTGCAGAACATGGTGGCCGGGGTGCTGAAAGCCCGCCAGGATGCCAAGCTCAACAAAGGCGTGATTCTGAACCAGGCCCTGGTGAACTACGCCAAGTACGGCCCCAAGAACCCCTTCACCACCCAGCTCAGCGAGAAGCAGCTCAAAGCCCTGAAACCCCAGGAGCTGACGGCCCTCATCCAGAAGATTCCGACCTACGAACACCGCGTGCTGTATTACGGGCCGCGCTGGGTTATTGAAGGAGACGAGCTACCTGCAAAAGTGAAAGACCCGATGACAGGTAAGGATACCAACGTAGTGAAACAGCCCATTACACGTAGTGGAACCAAGTTAGGACTGTACTCGATACTCAACCAGCTCCATAAAACGCCCGCCAAGCTCACGCCCGTGCCGGCGGCCAAGGACTTTGCCGAGCTGCCCATGAACAGCCGCAAGGTGTATTGGGTGGATTACAACATGGTGCAGGCCGAAATCGTGTTCCTGACCAAGGGCGACGTGTACGACAAAGCCCTGGTGCCCACCGTGAGCCTCTACAACGAGTACTTCGGCGGCAGCATGGGCAGCATCGTGTTTCAGGAGCTGCGCGAAAGCAAGGCCCTGGCGTACTCTGCCTACTCGGGCTACTCCAACGCCGGCAAAGTGGGCCGCTCCAACTACATCAGCTCCTACATCGGCACCCAGAGCGACAAGCTGCCCGAGGCCATGGCCGGCATGCAGGCCTTGCTCAACGATATGCCCGTGGCCGAAGCCAACCTGCAGATTGCCAAAGATGCCATCCGCAACAGCATTGCCACCGAGCGTATCACCAAGAGTGACATCCTCTTCAGCTACGAGCGGGCCAAGCGCCTCGGCCTCGACTACGACCTGCGCCGCGACGTGTACGAGCAAACTCAGAACATGAGCTTCGACGACCTGCGCAAGTTCCAGCAAGCCAAGGTGAAAGGCCAGAACCAAACCATCCTGGTGATTGGCTCCAAGGACCGCCTCAACTTCAAGGAGCTGGCCAAGTACGGCCAGGTGCAGCAGCTGACGTTGAAGGAAATCTTCGGGTACTAGGTTCTCACTCCAAGGGCAGAGAGGTAGTTCCCCTTCTGCAACGACTGCGGGAGCATTGAGCACAGGCTCGATGCTCCCGCTTTTTTATTCCCAATCAGGAGCCGAAGCCGGAGCTTCCTGGGTTGGGGCGTAGCGTGCGCGAGGCAGCTCCGCTTCGACATCAGTGCCCGGTTTCCCTGCCTTAAAAGAAGGCCTGAGGCTGGTCCACAGGTGAGGAAAAGGCGCGGCTGGCATATACGACATTTTTTTGAAACGCTTGTTTCCCCCCGATTTTAGTCGGTGCTTTGCATCCTGTTACGGCGACGACACGTCCTTTTTGCCTGTTTTGGCCGTCAGCGCCCTTTCGCTCTTCCTAAAACCCTCTAACCCCCGCGTCATTTTCCTGACAACGTAGTATATGGCAGACCAAAAAATCACCATCAAAAACGGCAAGCTGAACGTTCCGGATCAACCCACGATTCCCTTTATCGAGGGCGACGGCACGGGTCCGGACATTTGGGCGGCTTCCGTAAAAGTGTTCGACGCGGCGGTGGCAAAAGCGTATGGTGGTGCGCGCAAGCTGGTATGGAAAGAAGTGCTGGCCGGTGAGAAGGCCTTCAAACAGCTGAATAACTGGTTGCCCAACGAAACCCTCGACGCTTTCCGTGATTACCTGGTCGGCATCAAAGGCCCGCTGACTACGCCCGTAGGCGGCGGCATCCGCTCCCTCAACGTGGCGCTGCGCCAGGAGCTCGACCTCTACGCCTGCGTGCGGCCCGTGCGCTGGTTTGAGGGCGTGCCTTCCCCGGTAAAGCAGCCCAACCTGACGGACATGGTGATTTTCCGCGAAAACACGGAAGACATCTACGCCGGCATCGAGTACATGAACGGCACCCCGCAGGCCCAGAAAATGCTGGAATTCCTGCAGGACGAGATGGGCGTGAAGAAAATTCGCTTCCCCGAAACGTCTTCGTTTGGCATCAAGCCCGTGAGCAAGGAAGGCACGGAGCGCCTGGTGCGCGCCGCCATCCAGTACGCCATCGACAATAAGAAGCCGTCGGTGACCATCGTGCACAAGGGCAACATCATGAAGTTCACCGAGGGAGCCTTCAAAACCTGGGGCTACGAGCTGGCCGAGCGCGAGTTTGGCGACAAAGTATATACCTGGGCGCAGTACGATAAAGTAGCGGCCAAGCAGGGCCAGGAAGTAGCCGACGCCCAGCAGAAGCTGGCCCTCGACAGCGGCAAAATCCTCATCAAGGACAGCATTGCCGACGCCTTCCTGCAGCAGATCCTGCTCCGCCCCGCCGACTACTCCGTAGTTGCTACCCTGAACCTGAACGGCGACTATATCTCCGACGCCCTGGCTGCCATCGTAGGTGGTATCGGCATTGCCCCGGGTGCCAACATCAACTACGTAACGGGCCACGCCATCTTCGAGGCTACCCACGGCACGGCGCCTAAGTACGCCAACCAGGACAAGGTGAACCCCGGCTCGGTTATCCTGAGCGGTGCCCTGATGCTGGAGCACCTGGGCTGGCAGGAAGCCGCCGACCTGATCTACAAAGGCATCGAAGCCACCATTGCTTCCAAGCGCGTTACCTACGACTTCGAGCGCCTGATGGAAGGTGCTACCCTGCTGAAGTGCAGCGAGTTCGGCGAGGAGATTGTAAAGAATATGTAGTAGCTTGGCTTAGGCCAATCAACCACAAGAAACCCCGCGTTGGCTTCAAGGCCGGCGCGGGGTTTATAGTTGATTGGCGAAGGCATATAAATCCTATAATTTTTCTTTTTAATTATGAGTAAAGTCTATATTTTCGCACATAAACCTCCCAAAAGTAAATTTTATGATGAAAATATCCAAGATTTTTTTGCTCTCCGTTTTGAGTTTAACTTTTTCTTGCTCAGAATCAGAGCTAGGTTCTTTATCTTCATCTTCCACTAAGGACTACGACTCAAATAATAGTACTGCACTCCTAAAATCGCAGGAAACAAAGTTATCAAATGATGCTGATTTCAAGGCCTATGTTAAATTGAACGAAAGGATTACAGAAAAGCTAAGAAAGAAGTTATCTAAGTTAAACGGCGACAATGCAAGAAAAGAAAATTCCCTTCGAATTAGCTATTTACTCAACAAACCAAATATAAAACAATCCGAATTTAACGAGTTAGTACAAGGTCTTGGTTTTGATAATATAGAGGATTATAGATCAACAACACTAAGCATTATTGAATTAGCAAATAAAATAAAAAGGAAATATCCAGAATTTTCCTCAATATCAAATGCAAGCTTCTCTAAAGCTTACAAAGAGAGTAAAAAGGATTTAACCAACCTAAGCGGATTCAGCTCGGATATATGCACAGATTGCTTTTTCGGCAGTGGTCTAAAGGGTGGTTTTTGCTATGTTGAGGCATGATTCAAACCACCATCTGTTGCGGTAAGTGCGGCAGCACGGCGCTGCGCAAGAACGGGCATAGCAAGGGCAAAGCCAAGTA
>NZ_VTHL01000021.1:0-94528 GCF_008271285.1 Hymenobacter lutimineralis
CGGCCGGCTCAAAGAAGCGCGAGGCTTGGCCACCCGCTACGAGAAAACCGCCGCCTCTTTTTTAGCCGTCGCTCACCTGCTCGCCGCCCTGGATTGGATGCGCTGACTGTCCACACTCTCTAGGACATGAGGGGGCCGGCTTAGGGAGCTAGTCCTCCGTCTCGTCGTTAGCGGCTTCGGGCGCAGTTTCCGGAGCATCGAGCAGGATGGACAGCAGCTGGGTCACCTCGGCCGCCTTGGCTGGCTCCTGAATTTTCTCGAAGCTTACCGCCAGGTTGCGCAGGGCCCGGCGTACAATATCCAGGTGCGAGCAGGGCTCTAGGAACATGGGGTTGGGCGTCAGGTTTAGCTGGGCTATGTAGTGCTCAATGTCGGTGCGGGAGAGGATGAGGCCGCGGTTGTAACAGTTGATGTAGAAGGGCTCCACATTGGGATTGGTGGGCCGGAACATGAGCACAAACAGATTAGGCAGATTTACCCCGTACACCGGCCAGCCCAGGCGCTGAGCCACCAGCAAGTAAATCACGCACAGCGTAAGCGGGTTGCCGCGGCGCGTTTCGAGCACGCGCTGGAGCATGGAGTTGGCCGGGGAGTGGAAGTTCTGGGTATTGGCCGCAAACTTGTGCGTTTTGAAAAGTATGTGGTTGAGCGTCTGCACCTGGTCGGCGGGGTGCATGGCCGGGCGGGTGAGCGTCCATACCTCAAAGCGCAGCTGCTCAATGGAGCGGTTCAGGGCTTGCAGGTCGGCATCGGGGTACTGGTAGGAGTTCAGCAGCCACATGCCCTCCAGCAGGTTTTCGCCACCCGAGTCGCGCCACACGCGCAGGCGCTGTTGTAGCCCGTCGAACTGCAGGTGGTGAATCAGGTTCTCCAGGCGCTGCTGCTGGTCCGGGTTTAGGGTTTCTTCCCACGACTCTTCCAGAAACGGAATAATGCTTTCCCCCAGGGTCTGAATTTTTTCCTGAATCTGGGGGGCAATTTCCGGGTCGTCGAGCAGGGAAATAAGGGCTTTAATTTCTTTGTTCGTCAAGGGAGGCAGCGTAGAGTCAGAAGAGCGGAAAGCCTAGAAAATAGCACAGGAAGCACAAAGTAACGCAACGAAGGCAGGTTTTCCCCACCGCCGCTGAGAACTAACGCCCATTCGGGGGTAGATTGTTCACTTCCTTTACCAGCCGCCAAGTGAGCAGCGGCCTGAAGCCTGACCAGCTAATTTACTTCTTACCGCAGCGCTTTGTGCAGACACACGCTGTTTTCGACCCCGGCATACTGGCCGTAGTTGGGAATGCGCGCGTACTGGCTTTTCTCGTAGAGGCGGATGGCTTCGGGCTGCTTTTTCCCGGTTTCCAGCACGCAAGCGGTGTAGCCGAGGTCCTGGGCCCACTGCTCTAACTCCCGCAAAACAGCGCCTGCCACCCCTTGCCCCCGAAACTCGGGGCGCACAAACATGCGCTTTACCTCGGAAGTGGTTTCGTCGTACTTCTTGATGGCCCCGCACCCCACTGGCTGATCGTTCCAGTACGCTACCACGGCGTGCTGAATCAGGTCAATCTTGTTGAACTGGGCGTAGAAGGCGTGCTCGGCCCCGTCACGAATGGCCAGGTCCTGATCCAGCAGCGCCACGTGCTCCTGAAAATCGGCATCGGCCGAAGTGGTCTTGCGTAAAGTCAGCATACCTCAAGATACGCGCCGGCGCACTACCAACCAAGGCGCACCCGGTTGAGGACGCGGTTAACAAGTAGACTGAAGACGTCAATTGTGATTTCATAAACGGTGCAACTAATTAAAGCAGTCCGAACCCCGTTACTACTTCGCCAAGGCTGTTCAGAGAGACAGGTATTATGCTCTCCTTAGCGCAGCCGGACGGTTTCGGAAATTGCGCACTAGGGGCTGCCAGGCAAACAACATTTTTGCATTTTGCAAATATTTTATACTGATTATTCAATTAACACGTATTGACCAATTATATTTGGTCCTCCTTTGGTGCAAGTTCAAAAACCTGCACTAGGTATTTCTTCCTCTGACGCTTCTCCATATGTCTACTTCTGCTATTTCCCGTTTTGTTGCCGGTTTGCTGCTGATCAGCGGCTTCGTCGTTTCTTCCGCCGCCGCTTCCGAGCCTTCAAACCCCGTAGAATCGGCCAGCCTTACCCAGCTGTCAGCCGCCGAAATCAGTGGCCGGGCCATGCACCTGACGGCATATTTCACGCAGGTTCTTGACCTGAAGGCTGGCCAGAAACGGGCCGTGTACCGGGCTACCGTGCAGCGCCTCGCCCACCTGAACCAGCTAAAGCGTACGCCCGAAAACGACGAGAACGTGAACCGGGAATATTTCTCTGAGCTGAGCCAGGTGCTGACCGCCGGTCAGTATTCGGCCTTTACCTGGATGTGGACTGGAATGCAGCCCGTACTGCCCGCCTCCGCCCTTTCGCAGCGTCAGTAGCCAGCACTACTAGCTAAATTACAAACAGCAGGGGGCCGGATAGAATTGCTATCCGGCCCCCTGCTGTTTGGGTGCGTCTACCAGTACCCGGTTTAGAGCTACTTTCTGCCCAGGTACTTCTTCGACTCCACCACCCGAAACGCCGGGTCGCTGGCAAAGATGCTCTGCATAGAGCCAATGTGGGCCGCCCCAAACAGCGCCAGCACCCGCCGGGGCTTGGTTTGCAGGGCCTGCACTACAATGTTGGAGTAGATTTTATAGTCGCGGTTCTTGAATACCGAAATCAGCTCTGCCCCAATGTATTTTGGGTTGATGAAAGCCGTATCGACCTGGGCATCGGGCTTGGTGAAGCGGCCATTTACCACCCGAGCCGGCGTCACGTACCGCAATCGGTACACCAGATTATAGAGCTCCGGCTGGTTGATGGCCACTTCGTAGTCATAGAGCGAAATGGCCCCCTGCTGGAGCTTGGTGCGCAGGCCGCCGGAGGCTTTGCTCAATTCCTGCTGGGCTTGCTGGTATAGCTCAATGTTCTGGCCGGTGCGCAAAATCCCCTGCGACGTGCCGCCGGGAGCATTGGCGCAGTAAATCCGGGAAAGACCAAGCTGCTTGCCCAGCCGGAAAGCCACCTGAAATATCTCACTGCGCCCCCCAGGCAGCGTGGCCAGATTCAGCTTGTCCTGACGGTACAGGGCGTAGAGGCTGTCGATTTCGCCTTGCTCCTCGGGCAGACTTTCCACGACCAGCATATCGGGCTTGTAGCGGGCCAACGCCGCCGTGAAGCGCCCGATATGCTGCTGGCCCTGGGCAGTCAGCACATCAGTAGTGGGGTAATCTTTGCTGTAGATCTGGTTGAGGTGGTCGGAGCCCACAATCATCACGTCGGTGGGCTTAGTTTGAGCTTGCGTGGTGGTAGCTAAGCTGACGGCCAACGCAGCAGCCAGCAAGAGGAGTTTTCTCATGTAGTGTAGAATAGGAACTTAGCCTGAAGGAGCCATCTGGTTGGCTGAAGGTTGCACTTCTATAAACAAGCGCAAGCTGATGCGCAGGTATTCAGGCCCATCCAACTGTGGTTCAACTATAGCAAAGAAGTCAAGAACCGCTCCGCCCAAACGTAGCCTCCGCCCACCACCATCAATGCAACAGCAAGTACTAGCAATGGAGCGCTAGAGCCGAAAACTTCAAAAACCGTTAGAATTTTGGCTTGCTGTGGCTCAAGGGGGTTGTACACTATGTGGGCTGCGTCGCCGATCTGCCAAGAAGCCGGACGGCTGGCAAAATAGTCCGTATAGATGAACGGCTCTCCTGAAGGTGTTCGGTACACAAATATGGGTTTGTATTGCACTACCCCATCATCTCCTTCAACGGTCTCCAGCTTGAATACTTTGGCAACTGTGCTTTGGCCGCTCTTCAAAAAATCTACTTGCTCCTGTACCTTATTCACAGTATATACCAGCAGTAGTAAGCCTGTGATACCTGACAGCACAAATCCCAGCATCACATTGTCTTTCATAGCCTTGCCTTTTTCATACTTCACGGATAATTCATCCTGTCGTGTTGACAGCGCTAGTAAAGATATAATGAACGTAGCCGCTACTAACACGAATGTCAGTAGCGGCTACGGGTGGGTATTTAGAAACGCGTTATGATTACCACGTTTGCTGGTGAAGTTGAAGCTGTAAATAGGCCGAGGGGTTACAAAAGCTGGCTAAAAGTTATAATCTCCCCGCTTGCCTTCAGATGGCAACGTTGAAGTATTATCCATTTCACCATCATTTGCCTCCTATTTGATTGACACAAATTTCAGAACAACAAGCCCTAGTCTACTGCCTCACACCTGAATCACGCCCACATTATACGCCTTCTCAATGGGGGCGTGATTGGCCGCCGCAATGCCTTCGGAAATGACTTTGCGGGTTTCCAGCGGGTCAATCACGGCATCTACCCAGAGGCGGGCCGCGGCGTAGTAAGGCGAGAGTTGCTCCTCGTAGCGGGCTTTGATGCGGTCGAGCAGCTCCTTCTCGGCTTCGGGGGTGATGACTTCGCCTTTAGCTTTGAGCGAGGCCACTTGGATTTGCAGGAGCGTGTTGGCCGCCGCCGCGCCGCTCATCACAGCCAGCTGGGCCGTGGGCCAAGCCACAATGAGGCGCGGGTCGTAGGCTTTGCCGCACATGGCGTAGTTGCCGGCCCCGTAGGAGTTGCCCACTACCACCGTGAACTTGGGCACCACTGAGTTGCTCATGGCATTCACCATCTTGGCGCCGTCCTTGATAATGCCACCCTGCTCGCTCTGACTGCCGACCATAAAGCCCGACACATCGTGCAGGAACACCAGCGGGATGCGCTTCTGGTTGCAGTTCATGATGAAGCGCGCGGCCTTGTCGGCGGAGTCGGAGTAGATAACGCCGCCCATCTGCATGCCGGTTTTCTTGCTCTTCACAATCTTGCGCTGGTTGGCCACGATGCCCACGGCCCAGCCATCAATGCGCGCCAGCCCGCAGATGAGCGTCTGCCCGTACAGGTCTTTGTAGGGCTCAAACTCCGAGTTATCGACCAGGCGGTTGATGATGTCCATCATATCGTAGGGCTTCACCCGGTCGGCAGGCAGCAGGCCGTAGATTTCCTTTTCCGCCAGCTTGGGGGCCGCGGGCTCCTTGCGGCTGAAGCCGGCCGTGGGCTGGGCACCCAGCTTGTCGAAGATGTTGCGAATGTGGTCGAGGCACTCTTCGTCGGTTTCGAACTTGTAATCCGTCACGCCCGAAACTTCCGAGTGCATGCTCGCGCCGCCCAAGGCTTCGTTGTCGATGGTTTCGCCAATGGCTGATTTTACTAAGTAGGAACCCGCCAGGAATACCGAGCCGGTGCCGTTCACTATCATGGCCTCGTCGCTCATGATGGGCAAGTAGGCGCCGCCGGCCACGCAGGGGCCCATGATGGCCGAAATCTGCACGATGCCCATGCTGCTCATCACCGCGTTGTTGCGGAAGATACGGCCAAAGTGCTCCTTGTCGGGAAAGATTTCGTCCTGCATGGGCAGGTACACCCCCGCCGAGTCGACGAGGTAGATAATGGGCAGCTTGTTTTCGATACTGATTTCCTGGGCCCGCAGGTTCTTCTTGGCCGTGATGGGAAACCAGGCCCCGGCCTTCACGGTGGCGTCGTTGGCTACCACCACGCACTGCCGGCCCTGCACGTAGCCGATGACGACCACCACGCCGCCGCTGGGACAGCCTCCCTCCTCTTTGTACATGCCCTCCCCCGCGAAAGCGCCGATTTCCACCTGGTTGGCGCCTTTGTCGAGCAGGTAGTCTATCCGTTCCCGGGCGGTGAGCTTGCCTTTGGCTTTGTGGGCTTCAATGCGCTTTTCGCCGCCGCCTAGGGCTACTTTCTTCAGGCGCTGGCTGAGCTGAAACGTGAGTTGCTTGAGTTGGTCTTCGTTTTTGTTGAACTCGAGGTCCATGGGGTGGGAACAGGTTGGGTGGGATGGGAGGGCAATAAAAAATCCGCCCCAGCGGGGCGGATTCAAAGGTAAGAGAAATGCTGTGCTGGATTTCCAGCCGTTGCCACTGGTTACTGTCCATTGGGCGTAACCACTGCCTCGGTGGTAGGAGAAGTCACCACTTTCGTTTTCTTTTCCACTTCGCCGCTGGGCTTCGTGGTGGTTTCGGTTTTGGTTTTCTTCCCGCCGCCAAACACAGAGAAATGCACGTAGCGCTTGGGATTGGCCTGCAAGTCCTGAATTAAGGCATTGGAGCTGGCGGCCGTAGCATTGAGGTTGTTGTAGAGCAGCGTGTCGCTGATAAGCTTGCCCAAGGAGCCTTTCTGGTCGGTGAGCGAGTGGTTGAGCGTGGTCATGGTGCTCTGCGCCTCGCTCATCGTGGCATTGAGCTTGCGCATGGCCGGACCCACCGGCGCGTTTTTTAGGGAGTCGCTCAGCACGCTGAAGTTGCTGGCAATGTTGTCCAGCTTGCGCTGCGTTACCGACAGGTCGGCCGTGAGGCGGGCCATGTTGGAGGTAATCTGATTGATGTTGCGCTGGTTCATCAGCAGCAGGTTCTTCAGCGCTTCTGTGGTACCCTGGGCGTTGAGCAAAGTAGCCTGCAGGCTCAAGCGGGCATCCTTGTTCAGGAAGGAGTTTACTTTAATCAGGGTTGAGTCGACGGTGCCCAATACGGGCAGGGCCCGGGCCTGGAAAGCATCGGTAATGCTGGCCGGGTGGTAGGAAAGTATGGTTTCGCCCCCGTCAAACTGCTTGGTATTCTTGCCCAGCTTCAGCGTCACGGTTTTGGAGCCCAGAATGCTGCCCCCCAGTACCGCCACCGTGGAGTCGCCCACCACAATGTCTTTGCCCAGCTCCAGGGTTACCCGCACCTGATTGCCTTCTTCGGGCAGCAACTCTAGTTCCTTGACCTGCCCCACCGGAATACCGTTCAGAATTACCTGCCCGCCCGGCGTGAGGCCATCTACACTGTCGTACTTGGTATAATAGGTGCGGTTCGACGACAAGACATTGCTGCCTTTCAGAAACCGGAATCCGACGAATAACCCTACCAAGGCCACAATGGCCAGCAGGGCGACTTTAATTTCTTTCGACACGATGAAGCTAGATTGGAACGTGGGCAAGCAAAAAAATGCAAACAACTAACGGGACGGCCCGGACTCCAACGCTAGTCGGCGGTAGAGTCGCCTTCGAGCTCACGCTTGTATTCTTTGAAGGCACGATAAATACCTGAGGCCATATACGATTGTCCGGCTTTATCGTTGAGGTACCGCTCATCGGCCCGATTGGTCAAGAACCCGGCCTCAATCAGGACGGAAGGCATGGCCGTTTTCCAGAGCACCAGAAAGCCTGCCTGCTTCACGCCCCGGCTGGGGCGGTTCACTGTAGTGCGGAACTGCTGATCAACCTTCTGCGCAAACCGGATGCTATTAACCATGTACGCGCTTTGGAAGAGCGAAAATAAAATATGACTCTGGGGAGAATGTGGGTCAAAGCCGTTGTAACGCTCTTTGTAGTTGTCTTCCTGCAGAATTACGGCGTTTTCCCGCTTGGCTACACCTAAGTTGGCATCAGTCTTGTGCGGGCCCATGGTCCATACCTCTGTACCGTGCGCCACTGAGGGGCCCGCGTTGCAGTGAATACTGATAAATAGGTCGGCATCGTGGCGGTTGGCAATACCTGCCCGGTCGGCCAGCTCTACAAAGACATTCGTTTTGCGCGTATACACCACTTTCACATCGGGCATGTTCTGCTCAATCAGGCGGCCCAGCTCCAGAATCAGCTTCAGCGCAATATCGGCTTCCCGTGCCGTGGCTCCGGCGCAGCCGCGGTCTTTGCCGCCGTGGCCAGCGTCGAGCACTACGGTGCGCAGCCGGTATTTGTATACCGGTACCGCGGCCGGAACCGAAGCAGAGGGGGCTGAAAAGCTGGAAAGCAGCAGTAGGACGGCTGTTCCGAAAGCGACAATATTCCGCACGGAGTTCGTTAGTTGGGGTAGCAAGGCGCTACCTTTGCGCACTGCCACAAAATAAACGATAAAAACTACGTGGCCTTGTCTGCGCTGTCTTCTACCCGCTACCTTTTTCACCTGGCATACCACAGGGCCCCGGGCCTGGCGCTCCTGCTTGGGCTGTGGCTTAGCTTGGGCGGAGCGGCGCTGGCTCAGCAGCGCCCCCTTCCAAAACCCGTGCCGCGCTTGGCCGTCGACACCACCCGAACGGGCACGGGCGACTCCCTGCGCGTGGCCGCTGCCCCCCAGGGCGACATCAAAACGACTATCACCTACTCAGCTACCGACTCCATCCGGTTCGACGTGGCCAGCCGCGTGGCCTACCTCTACGACAAGGCCAAGATCAACTACGACGACCTGTCGCTGAACGCGGCGCGCATTGCTATCGACTACAACAAGAACATTCTAACGGCGGAGGGTGCGCCAGATACCACGGGACGGGTGCGCGACAAACCCGTGTTCAAAAACGGGGGTGAAACCTACCAGGCCGGCCGAATTGCCTATAATTTTAAAACCCGCAAAGGCAAAATCGCCGAAGCCGTTACCCAGCAGGGGGAGGGGTACATCCACGCCGAAACCATCAAGCGCCAGGCTACCGGCGAAATTTACGGACGCAACGGGGTGTATACTACCTGTAATCTGGAGCACCCGCACTTTTTCATCAATGCGAACAAGATGAAGGTGATTCCCGGGGAGCAGGTCGTCAGCGGGCCGTTCAACCTGGTAATCGGCGACATTCCTACCCCGCTGGGGTTTCTGTTCGGGTACTTTCCCACGCCCAGCAACAAGAAGCGGGCGTCCGGGCTGATTATTCCTTCTTTTGGGCAAACCAATGACCGGGGTTTCTTCCTGCGCAACGGCGGCTACTACTGGGCCGCCAGTGAGTACGTGGGTGTGCGCCTGACGGGCGAAATCTACTCGGGTGCCGGCAGCGACTTTGGGGGCTGGGGCACCCAGGCCGATATTCAGTACCGTAAGCGCTACCGCTACAGCGGGTCCATGAACCTAGCGTTCAACCAGCGGCCGGCCAATGAAATTCTGCCCGACGAAGACGTAACCGTCGACCAGCCCTACATCAAGCCCAAGTCGCCGCGCACCTTCTGGGTAAACTGGAGCCACGCGCCCCAGGCCCGGCCCGGGGGCGGACAGTTCAGTGCCTCCGTTAACCTAGGCAGCCAGGACTACAACCGGCTGAACGCTTTCGATACGGAACGTTACCTCACGTCTTCGTTTCAGTCGAACGTCAGCTACTCCAAGCAGATTCGGAACTCCCCCATCAACTACTCCGTGAACCTGGCCCAGAGCCAGAACACCGGTACCGGCGAGATGAACCTTACCCTGCCCGATTTTACCGTGGGTGTGGCCCGCCAGTATCCCTACGAGTGGCTGGGCCTGCCCCAGGGCGGCAAGCTCAGCACTATTTACGAGCAGATTGCCATCGGCTACACGCTCAACGGCCAGAACCGCCTGAGCAACGTACAGCCGGCCCGCCAGCTGAACGGCCTCCCGCTCATTGGGGGCACCAGCGAAGCACGCCGCATTCCCATTAGCTTAGACAACCTGGGCGACCTGCTGCGCAACACCCAGTCGGGCCTGCAGAACGTATTCAATATTTCGTTGGGCAGCTACACCTTGCTGAAGCACCTGAGCTTTACGCCCAACGTATCCTATAGCTCCAGCATGTACAACAAGCGGTTAGACTACCGCTACGTCGAAGCCGCGCAGGCCGTGCGCATCGACACGCTGCGGGGCTTCAACTACGCGCACACCTACCAAGGCAGCGCTTCGCTGAGCACGAACTTCTACGGGCTGCTTCCCATAAAGGGCAAGCGTGTGGAGGCTATCCGCCATAAGGTAAACCCTTCTCTCAGCTACAGCTATTCCCCCGATTTCAGCCGGTCTACCTGGCTGTATGAGACGGTGCCGCTGCCCAACCTCACGGACGCCAGCGGCCGGCTGGTGGGCGAGCAGGTTTTTTCCTTGTACAATAATTTCCCCTATGCCCCCTCCGGCGGCCGGCGGGCCAGCCTGCTGTCTTTCTCCCTGAACAACCAGGTAGAAATGAAGGTGCGCTCCAAAACCGATACGACCGGCACCACCCCCTTCGAAAAAGTAAGCCTGATTGACAACCTCAGCCTCAATGGCTCCTACAACCTAGCCGCTGAGACGCTGCAACTTTCCCCGATCAGCGCCTCGTTTAACACGCAGATTGCGCGCAAGCTCAACTTTCTGATGTCGGCGAGCTTTAACGCCTACCAGCGCGACAGCACCGGCCGCCTCATCAATGAATACCTGCTGAAGCAAAGCAAGCCCCGTCTGGCGCGGCTTGAGTCGGGCAACTTGTCGATGACCTACCAGTTTAATCCGCAGCGGAAGCCCGGGGCTAAAAATACCCAGGTTGCGCCCACCAACAATCCGGCCCTGGGCACCCCCGACCCCGTGAATCCCTACGAGGACTACGTGGACTTTTCCATTCCCTGGACATTGAACGCCTCGTTTGCGGCCGCTTATAGCAACCAGGCGCCGGCACTGCCCCGCGCGGGCCAAACCCGGCCGTCTTCCTTTACCTCCGTTGCGCTGAACCTGAATGGGGAAATCAAGATTACCGACAAGCTGCGCGTGGGCTACAGCAGCGGCTACGACTTCCGGAATCAGAAAATTACGTACACCTCGCTCGACTTTTACCGGGACCTGCACTGCTGGGCCATCAGTGGCAACTGGATTCCGTTTGGCCCCCGCCAGGGCTACAACTTTACCATTGCGGCCAAGTCGGCCCTGCTCCAGGACCTGAAGCTGACGCGCAACCGCTCCTTCTACAACCGCTAATGCCTCGGAAATTGGGGGAATTTGCTCAGCTTTGAGAATTATTTCCCCGGCCTTCCACTCGCCCTCCTCCGTTTTCCATGTCGCAGCACAAAGAGGTTAAGCTCATCACCACCCACCAGCTCCTGGCTATGAAGCGGCGGGGGGAGAAAATTTCGATGCTCACGGCCTACGATTTTTCTATGGCCACCATTCTGGACGGCGCCGGCATTGATGTGCTGCTGGTAGGCGACTCGGCCTCCAACGTTATGGCCGGCCACGAAACCACGCTGCCTATCACCCTGGACCAGATGATCTACCACGCCTCTTCGGTGGTGCGGGCCGTGAAGCGGGCCTTGGTGGTGGTGGATATGCCTTTCGGCTCCTACCAGGGCAACTCCTCGGAAGCACTGCGCTCGGCTATCCGCATCATGAAGGAGTCGGGGGGGCACGCCATCAAGCTGGAAGGCGGCGCGGAAATTCGCGAGTCCATCAGCCGCATTCTCACGGCGGGCATCCCGGTGATGGGTCACCTGGGCCTCACGCCCCAGAGCATTTACAAATTTGGTACCTACACCGTGCGGGCCAAAGAGGAAGCGGAAGCGCAGAAGCTGCTGGAAGACGCCCAGCTCCTGCAGGAGCTGGGGTGCTTTGCTCTGGTGCTCGAAAAGATTCCCTCCGCCCTGGCCAAGCAGGTGGCCGAGCAGCTTACTATTCCCGTTATCGGCATTGGGGCGGGCCCCGACGTAGACGGGCAAGTGCTGGTGGTGCACGATATGCTGGGCATCACCAAAGAGTTTAAGCCGCGCTTTCTGCGGCGCTACGCCGACCTCGGCGACCTGATGCACGACGCCGTTGCGCGCTACATCAACGACGTCAAGACCCACGACTTCCCCAGCGCGGAAGAAGCTTACTAGTTTAATTAATAATGAGTAATTAATAATTAATAAATAAGCGCGTCGTCGGGTGTCTTTTCTGCTTTACCAGGCGGCAAGAGGCGTTTCTGACCAGTTCTTAATTATTAATTCTTAATTATTAATTCCTGTAAAGTGAACCGTCCGAATTTGTGGTCGGAGCAGAAGGAAATTCTGTTCGAAGACAACCACCTGCTCATCATCAACAAGCCCGCGGGGTTGCTCGTCCAGGGCGACGCTACCGGGGATGAGCCCCTCTCCGCCAAGGCGGAAGAATACCTGCGCTTTAAATACAAAAAGCCCGGCGCGGCCTTTATCGGGGTGGCCCACCGCCTCGACCGGCCCGTGAGCGGCGTGGTAGCCCTGGCTAAAACCAGCAAGGCCCTGAGCCGCCTGAATGAGCTGTTTCGCGACAACAAAGTGCACAAAACCTACTGGGCCCTGACGGGCAAGCGCCCGGAGCCGGAAACCGGCCACCTCACCCACTGGTTGGTGAAAGACCCTATTCGCAACACCACCAAGGCCTATACCGAGCGTCATTCCCAAGGCCTGAAAGCCGACCTGGATTACACCGTACTCGGGCAGGCCGGCAACCGGTGGCTGGTGCAGGTAAATCCTATTACCGGCCGCCCGCACCAGATTCGGGTGCAGCTAAGCACCGGATTGGGAACCCCTATTGTGGGCGACGTGAAATATGGCTTCCTGGCCCCATTGCCCGACGTCAGCATAGCCCTGCACGCCCGCCAGCTGGAGTTTCAGCACCCCGTAACGAAGGAGGCTATGTGCTTTGTGGCCCCCCTGCCCGACATGCCTCACTGGGAAGCCGCGCAGGCTTATTACTAGCCCGTGTGCTTCGGCCACCAGCGGGCCCAAGCGGCGGCGGCTCTGCCGTTGAGCTGCTTTTTGTCTTCTGCTGTTTTGAGGCAGCCAATGCACCGCCGGTTTCCCACTGCGGTTGCACTTGAATAAGATTATGACCTTTTCGGCACTTTTATTGAAGGGGCCTTGGCAAGGCCATAGTTTTGCAGCGCGCTATTGAACGAAAGCCCCGCAGCATAGCTTATGCGGGGCAGCAGCTTGCCTTGTCCTTGCCTTCGCACACCTCATTTGCCGGCTCATGCCAATACTCATCTTTTTCGTTGCTCACTATTACCTGTCGCTGTTCACGCAGACGTTCTACCTGCACCGGTACGCAGCGCACAAAATGTTCACGATGAACAAGTTCTGGGAGAAGTTCTTCTTCCTGTTCACGTACATCTGCCAGGGCTCTTCCTTCCTGTCGCCGCGGGCGTATGCGCTGCTGCACCGCATGCACCACGCCTACTCCGATACGGAGCTGGACCCCCACTCTCCCCTGTATTCGTCGAATGCGTTTTCCATGATGTGGAAGACCAAGAACATCTACAACGCCGTGCTGAACCGCGACTACGCCGCAGCCGAGCGTTTTGAGGGCGACTACCCCGAGTGGCAGGCCATTGAGGACTTTGGCGACAAGTGGTATTCCCGCATTGGCTGGGGCACGCTCTACGTGCTGTTTTACATTCAGTTTGCCACGGCCTGGTGGCAGTACCTGCTCCTGCCCATCCACTTCCTGATGGGTCCCATCCACGGCGCTATCGTGAACTGGGGCGGCCACAAATACGGCTACCAGAACTTCGACAACCACGACCACTCCAAGAACACCCTCGCGCTGGACTTCCTGGCTTTCGGAGAGTTGTTCCAGAACAACCACCACAAGCTGCCCATGCGCGTCAACTTCGGCGTGAAGTGGTGGGAGTTTGACCCCACGTACATGTTCATCTGGACCCTCGATAAAGTGGGCGTGGTGAAAGTAAAGCGCAAGTGGCAGGAGCCCGTCAACATGGCGGCATAGCCGACTTACGCAAGGTGAAATTATAAAGCTTCGTTTCACACGAAAAGGCCCTTCTGCCTCGCGGAAGGGCCTTTTCTGTATCTGGGTTTTAGCGGTAAGCGCCGTTTATATGGTCACAATGTACTACGACCGGGCATCTTATTCTCCGATTCACAACTTCACCTTTCACAACTGCCCCTTTTCCCTTACCTTTGCACCTCATTTTCAACCAGACGCACGGGATGCGTCGCTTAACCAAACCGGTTTATGGCAGTTAAAATCCGCCTCGCCCGTCGTGGCCGCAAGAAGGCCGCACAGTTCGACATCGTTGTTGCTGACTCCCGCTCGCCCCGCGACGGCCGCTTCATCGAAAAAATCGGTACCTACGACCCCAACACGAACCCTGCTTCCATCAACTTCGATGGGGATAAGGCTTTCGATTGGATTATGAAAGGTGCCCAGCCGACCGATACGGTTCGTGCTATGCTTTCTTACCGCGGCGTGCTGTACCGCAAGCACCTGCAGCTGGGTGTAATCAAAGGCGCTATTTCGCAGGATGTAGCTGACCAGCGCTTCACCGACTGGAAAGAGCAGAAAGACGCCAAAATCGAAGGCAAGCGTACCACCCTGGGTACTGCCAAGGACGAAGCCCGCAAGGAGCGTCTGGCCGCCGAAACCAAGGTGAAAGAAGCTCGCGCTGAGGCGCAGCGGGCTAAGCAGGCAGCTGCACTGGCTGCTAGCGCTCCGGCGGCCGAAGCCACCGAAGCTGAAGCTCCCGCCGAAGCAACTGAGGAAGCCGGCGCTTAATTTTTCTGGCAACTCGTAAGAGGTGATGAGAAGCTAAACGGTTTGCCCGTTTCTCTTTCTCATCACCTCTTTTCGTTTCCATACTTACTCCTGCCATGAGCATTACTCCCAATGACTGCTACGAGCTGGGCTCGGTGGTGAAGCCCCACGGCCTGAAAGGCTTCGTAGTAGCCGCGCTTGACGTGGACGACCTGCAAGCGTACCGCAAGGTGAAATCGGTGCTGCTGGAGCTACCCGGCGCCCCCGGCAAACTCACGTCTTTCGAGATTGAAAAGCTCACCCCGCAATCGGAAGCCCGGGCGCTGGTCAAGTTTAAGGGCATCGACCGCATCGAAGACGCGGAGCCGCTGCGCAACGCCAAGCTGTGGCGCCCCCTGGCCGAGCTGCCAGCCCTAGCGCAGGACCAGTTCTACTTCCACGACGTTATTGGCTTCACGGTAATAGACGAGGCATTGGGCCAGTTGGGCACGGTAGAAACGTTCTACGAGCTGCCCCAGCAGGATGTGCTAGCCATGCAGTACCAGGGCCAAGAAGTACTTATCCCGGTAGCCGATGAGCTGATTTCCCACGCTGATATGGCGGCCCGCACCCTGCACGTAAAGCTACCGGACGGCTTACTGGAAGTGTATTTGACGCCACCCTCCCGGGAGCGGGACGAGCCGGACGAATTTGTAGAACCCTAACGCAGCCTACTGCGCCTTACCTGCCCTCTCATGCGGATTGATATTGTTACCTGCCAGCCCGAGCTACTGGAAAGCCCCTTCGCTTATTCCATTGTGAAGCGCGCCCAGGAAAAGGGCCTCGTGGCTATTCATCTGCATCAGCTGCGCGACTTTGCCATCAACAAGCACGGGCAGATTGATGATTATGTATTTGGCGGGGGCGCCGGCATGGTGCTGCGCGTGGAGCCTATTGCTGCCTGCTTTGATGCGCTACTGGCCCAGCGCACGTACGACGCGGTTATCTATATGACTCCGGATGGGCAAACCCTGCGTCAGCCCCACGCCAACCGGTTTTCTATGGCCGAAAACCTGCTCATTCTCTGCGGACATTACAAGGGTATTGATGAGCGGATTCGCCAGGCCTACATCACCCACGAAATCAGCATTGGCGACTACGTGCTGAGCGGGGGTGAGTTGGGGGCGGCCGTGCTGGTCGATACGGTGGTACGGCTCCTGCCCGGGGTGCTGGGCAACGAGGAGTCCGCCCTGAGTGACTCTTTCCAGGATAACCTGCTGGCTCCGCCCGTGTATACTCGCCCCGCTGAGTGGCGCGGACAGGCAGTACCCGAAATCCTACTTTCCGGCAATACGCCCAAAATTGAAGCGTGGCGCCACGACCAAGCTGTGGAGCGCACCCGCCTGCGCCGCCCCGACTTGCTGGATGGATAATGGGCTGCACCGTGGCAGCAGGCGACCTTACAACGCGAAGCTGGCTAACCATTTAACTGTTAATCCATTCAACAAACAAGCAATTCGCCCGCGCGTCTTGCAATCCTCAAAACAGAGCGCTATATTTGCGCCTCCTTAATAGAACCTACTTCGGCGGCGCGGCCGTCTTTTACAGTTTTCCAGCCATGAGCGTACTTCTCGACTTCATCAATTCTGAATCTCAGGAGCGCCGCGCCAGCTTCCCCAAGTTTGCTGCCGGTGACACCATCAACGTGCACGTAAAAATCCGTGAGGGCAACAAGGAGCGCATCCAGCAGTTCCAGGGCGTGGTTATCCAGCGCAAGAACTCCAACTCGAACGGCGAAACTTTCACGGTACGCAAGATTTCGAACCAGATTGGTACGGAGCGTATTTTCCCCCTGCTGTCGCCCAACATCGACAAGATTGAGCTGATCCGTCGTGGTAAAGTACGTCGTGCTCGTCTGTTCTACCTGCGTGGTCTGTCGGGCAAAGCTGCTCGTATCAAAGAGAAGCGTATGAACGTGGTAGAGAAAGTTACGGCTTAATCCCACGGACCTTGCCCTATTTTTTCAACGACCAGCTCCTACTCAGGGGCTGGTCGTTGTCGTTTACGTTGGCTGGTATGCCCAGCAAAAGGCCCGGCTTCCTTACGCAGGAAGCCGGGCCTTTATCGTACCTATTAAGACTACTTTACCTGAGCTGCCGTGGCCGTAAGGGTTTCGCCCAGCTTGGTAATCCGCTCAGCGGTGTTGGGATTTTCGGAGAAGATAGCCGCTTTGGTCGTGTTTTCGCCCAAGCGTGCCAACAGCGTCCCGACCACGTCTTTATCGAACCCACCGCTGTTGAAGTGGGCTTTCAATTCCTGCAGGTCAATGACTAATTGATGTAGCTCCGGGTTGTTGGCATCCTTCAGGTCTTCAATCCAACGCTGCAGGTGATTATCGAGGCCGGCTTTCTCGGATTCTTCCTGCAGATCGAGACCCAGCAGTTTGATGGCGCCGTCGAGGTGGTTCTGGTGTTGGGTATCGTCTTTGGGCAATTTGTGAAAAGACATAGGCGGAAAGGATACACCGCTAAAGGCGGTAGTGAAGGATGAGCTTGTGCAAACGGCTTGGCTCCCGCAAAGGTTGTCCGTCACATTTCCGGCGCGGAAACGTACTTTCGTACTCCCCTTTCTTGTATTCTGGTATGAAAAAATTTCTGGCGGGCTGCTGGCTGGCACTTATTCCCCTGGCAGCCACTGCCCAAACTACCCCTACCCCTTCTGCCACCTGGCAGCAGCAGGTTAATTACTCTATCGACGTAACGCTTGATGATGTACGCCACGAGCTGACTGGTCGGGAGGAGCTGCTATACACCAACAACTCCCCCGAAACGCTGCCCTTCATCTGGTTTCACCTGTGGCCCAACGCCTACCGCGACAACACCACGGCCTTTGCCAAGCAGCAGCTACGCAACGGCGACCGAAAGTTTCAGTTTGCTCCGCCCGCCGACCGCGGGTTCATCGACCAGCTGGATTTCAAAGTAAACGGCGAAGCCGCCCGCCTGGAGTACGACTCCCAGAATCCGGATGTGGCGAAGCTGGTGTTGCCGCAGCCGCTAGCTCCCGGGGCCAGTATCACCATCACTACCCCTTTTCACGTGAAGCTGCCCGCGTCCTTCTCCCGGCTGGGGCACGTGGGACAGTCGTACCAGATTACGCAGTGGTACCCCAAGCCCGCCGTACTCGACCAGCGCGGCTGGCACCCCATGCCCTACCTGAACATGGGCGAGTTCTACTCTGAGTTTGGGTCGTTTGATGTGCGCATTACCCTGCCGGCCAACTACGTGGTGGGCGCTACCGGGCAGCTCCAAAACCCCGAGGAGCAGCAGCGCCTGGAGCAGCTGGCCGCCGCCACGGCCGCCAAGAAGGACAGCAAGGACTTCGGCAGCGACTTATCGTTCCCGGCCTCGGCTCCCGAAACCAAAACCCTGCGCTACGTGCAGGACCAGGTGCATGACTTTGCCTGGTTTGCCGATAAGCGCTTCAATGTGCTGAAAAGCGGCGTCACGCTGCCTTCGGGCCGGCAGGTAACGTCCTGGGTACTGTTTACTAACAAGAATGCTACCCGCTGGATTGAAGGGCTCCAGCACCTGAACGACGCCCTGACGTACTACTCCAAGTGGGTGGGCGAATACCCCTATCCTTCCGCCACGGCCGTAGACGGGGCCTTGAGCGCCGGCTCTGGCATGGAGTACCCCATGGTGACGGTGACCGAGCCTTCCGCCATTTCGCACGAGGTGGGCCACAACTGGTTTTACGGCATTCTGGCCTCCAACGAGCGGGACTATGCCTGGATGGACGAGGGCCTGAACTCCTACGTTGATAACCGGATAGCGGCCCTCAACAACTCGCCCGGCTCTATGCAAACCGGGGTGCTTTCGCGCATCAAGCCGCTGATGGCAAAATTCAATATGGACGGCCTATCGGCGTATGCGCTGGAGCAGGCCACGTACCAGACGCAGGCTTCCCGCGGGCTTGACCAGCCCGTGAACGGAGTTTCTTCGGCGGCTTCGGGCATGCTCAATTACCCGTTTATCGTTTACAGCAAAACGGCGGCGCTGTTCAACTACCTGGAGAATTACCTGGGCCAGGAGAAGTTTGACGCGGCCATGCACGCGTACTTCGAGCGGTGGAAGTTTCGCCATCCGTATCCTGAGGACCTGCAGGCTTCTTTCGAGGAAAGCACTGGCCAGAAGCTGGGGTGGTTTTTCCAGGATATGCTGAGCAAGCGGGTGCGCTACGACGCTACCATTGAAGATATCCAGGTTTCGGATACGGTGAAAGTACTGGTACGCAACGACTCTCCGGCCCCGTTCGCGGTGCCGGTTTCTACCCTCGATGCCCAAGGAAAAGTCTTGGAGACGCTCTGGTCGCCCGTGCTGGGTATCACGGAGGAGGACGAATCTGCCCAGCTTAATTTCCGGCGCGAAGGCGTACAGGCGGTAACTGTAGATGCCAACTACGTCACCACCGAATTCAGCCGCCGCGACGACCGCACCAAAACCAGCGGCAGCTTCCGTCGCGTCGAGCCCTTCCGCTTTCAGGGCGGGTTGGCGCCCATTCAGCGCTGGGACCGGGCAATTGTCAACTTCACCCCGGTGATTGGGGCCAATACCTCCGATAAGTTCATGCTGGGGGCCGCTTTCTACAGCAGCCCGCTGGTACTGCAGCGCCTCACCTACGTGGTGATGCCCATGTACAGCTTCAACCAAAAGGAAGTAAACGGTATTGCCCAGCTCAACGTGAACGTGCTGCCCGATAAGTATGCCCGCCGGATTGTGACGGGCGTGCTGGTGCAGCGCTTCGAGCGCTACCGGAAAGTAGAGCCCAGCATCACGTTCGACCTGCCCTTCTCGGCATACGACGCCCCGCAACACTCCCTGAAGCTGGCTTCAGCATCAATTAAGGACGAAGACCTAGACCAGACCAGCAGCATTCAAACGCTGGAGTACCGGGTGCACGGCGGCAATGCCCTGCAGCGTTGGACGGGCTACGTAGAGTTCAACCAGCTGACGCCCAAGCCGGGCTTGGTTATCAGCAATGCCGAGGCCCGGCTGCTACGGGCAGCGGGCACCTTCCAGCGCTACTATTCCGCCAAGAAGAGTGTTTCGATTCGCCTATTTGGGGGCCGTTTCCTGTCTAATGTGGGCACCTCCTCCGAAACCCAGCCGTACGTGCTGGGCCTGAGCGGTAGCCCCGACTACCGCCGTCAGACTGCCTTCCTGGACCGTCAGCAGATTTCCCCGGCCCTGGCCGCCCAGCGCCACCAGACCAACGACCGCGACGGTGCCTTTAAAGCCTACCTGCCGGTAGCCAGCACCAAATGGCTGAGCACCTTGAACGTGCAGGGAGATTTGCCCATTACCAGCTTGAAAGTATTTGCCGACTTTGGGGCTACCAGCAACAAAGTACTGCTCGAAAGTGGCAAGCAGCGCCGCCTTTTCTACGATGCGGGCTTGGTGGTGCCCATCATTCCCGGAGGTATCTTCCAGTTCTACGTACCCGTGGCTGGCTCGCAGTTCGGCAACGGGTTGCCCGGCAGCCGCAAGGAGTTTACCGACAACCTGCGCTTTGTCTTCCACCTCGACAAGCTCAACCCTTTCCGCTTGCTGGATGAGCACCTGGCGCAGTAGTAACCGCTCTGCACTGAATTGGGCGTTGCTGGCCCTGCTTACGGGCGGGGCCAGCAGCTGCTCTACCGATTATAGTACACTGCCCACGTATTCGGCGGAGCGCAAGCTGTTGCAGGTAGTGGTAGAAGTCCCGGCTGGCACCAATCACCTGCAGCACTACAACCCGGCTACTAGGCAATTTGAGGCCGTGCGGCGCGCGGGCCTCGACCAAGTCGTGGAGTTCCTGCCTTCTCCGGGCAACCAAGGCTTCATTCCCAGTACGCTTGCCGCCGAGCAGCAAACACCGCTACCGGCCCTGGTGCTGGCCGAAGCCCAACCCGCCGGCACCGTGGTGGAAGTACAAGCCCTGGGGTTGCTTACCCTCGATGATGGGGGCCAGCTCCGGCAGGTTGTACTGGCCACGCCGGCCCGGCCCAGCCAGCAGATCCTACCCGGCATCAGCACCTGGCAGGGCCTCATCAATAAGTATCCTGGCGTACGCACGGCACTAAGTCAGTGGTACCAGCACCAGGGCCGGCCCGGCGAAATCCGGATAGTGAGCTGGAAGGATGAGCGGGCCGCGGCCCAGGCTGTTCAACAGGCCCGATAACCATGCAGACAAGACGCAAAAAAGCCCCGCTGGATGTTCCAGCGGGGCTTTTTTGTGGAAGTAGGAACAACTACTCAATCTTGTTCATGCGCTCCTTCACAGCTTCGAGGGCCACGCGCATGTTCACAATGTCGGCGCGGGCAGCTTCCTGCTCTTTCAGGTTCATGTCAATCTGATTGTTGTACTGCTGCAGCTCAGCGGCGTTCTGCACCAACTGCTGCTGAATTTCGATTTTCTTGGCTTTGTTTTTCTCGATGTCTTTCTTGATAGCATCAGCCTTCTGAATCACCGTCATGTGGTTGTTCTGCGAAGCAACCAGGGCTTTTTCAGCTTCAGCTACCTGCAGGGCCAGGTCTTCGCGGTAGAGCATGCGGGCGAAGTCTTTCAGGTACGTTTCGCTGGCTTTCCACTGCACCGGCGTAGCATCCTTGCTCAGGTAGGCATTGCCCAAGTCAATAGACCACCATACGGAGGTACCGGTAGGCGTAGCATCAACCTTGCTGATGATGCGAATAGGGGTCTTGGAAATAGACTCAACAACCACACCATCCATGGTGTAGACGCCTTTATCGGCTTTCACTTTGCCGATTTTTTCGGTAATCCATTTCAGCCAAGAATCGTCTACCCGCTTGCTGTCAAGCTGGATAGTAACGCGCTGGCCCTTACGCGGAATACCTTTGATAGCCATGTCGGTTTCGTCCACTGGCGACTTCTGCGCGTAGCCAGTTACCGTCAGAACGAACATCAACAGCAGGGTTAGGAGTACGCCTGGTTTCATAGAAGTGAAAGTGGTTGAATGTTAATGAAATGCAATAGGAGGTGAAGCAAACGGCCCAATGACTGAAAACCGACTCACCAAATTTAACTAGCTCCAACCCAAAAACCGTGCGCTAACAAACGTTTTTTTTGGCCCGCCCCCGCTTTTGTTATATAATCACAATAGCATATTAAGGAAGTCCAACAAAAACCCTATTATCAGGGCTTTGGTAGCAATATTTAGGCTAGCGAATAGCCTCCCGTTGAAACCTTCTGTCAGAATCCCGGTTAATCGGGCCATATGAAGGTTACGATTTGCCGCAAAGAACACTTCAACGCCGCCCACCGCCTGTACAACCCAGCTTGGTCGGACGCTGAGAATGCCGAGGCCTTTGGCCCCTGCGCCAACGCCAACTACCACGGGCACAACTACGAGCTGGTCGTGCGCCTGACGGGCAGTATCGACCCCGATACGGGCTACGTGTACGACATGAAACGGCTGAGCACGCTCATTAAACGGGAGATTCTGGATACCTTTGACCACCGGAACCTGAATTTGGACACCGAAGACTTTCGGCAGCTGAACCCGACTGCCGAGAACATGGCAGTTGTCATTTGGAATCGGCTCCGCCCCCACCTGGCCCCCACTCTGGCGTTAGCGGTGACGCTCTACGAAACGGAGCGAAATTTTGTAGAATACCATGGATAACCCCGCGTCCGGCTCTGCCGATTTGCTTCTTCCTGCCGACCTGCGTACGCCCCTGCGTCCGGATGCCTTTGCTTTATCTGACGAGGAGAAAATTGCGGCCATGGAGCCGCACTTCCACGCCATTATGGAGTTGCTGGGCCTCGACCTGACCGACGACAGTCTGAGCGGCACGCCGCGCCGGGTGGCCAAAATGTACGTACAGGAATGGTTTCGGGGCCTCGACCCGCGCCACGAACCCGCCGTCAAGCTCTTTGAAAACCGCTACCAGTACCACAACATGCTCATCGAAAAGGACATTACGCTCTTTTCGTGCTGCGAGCACCACTTCGTACCCATCATTGGGAAGGCGCACGTAGCCTACCTGCCGGGCGAGCATGTGGTGGGCCTATCGAAGCTAAACCGGGTGGTGCAGTACTATGCCCGCCGCCCCCAGGTACAGGAGCGGCTTACGCGCCAGATTGCCGAGCAGCTCAAACACAGCCTGCAGACGGAAGACGTGGCCGTCCTCATCGAAGCCGACCACTTGTGCGTCATGAGCCGGGGTGTAAACGACACGAGCAGCAGCACCATTACGGCCGAGTATAGCGGCCGTTTTGCCGATGACCAGCAGTACCGAACCGAGTTTCTGCGCCTGATTGGCCGGTAGCCCGGGCATGCCGGTTTTTGGTTGTAGTTTGCGCGCCCATTTCCCCTCTCTTTTCGCTCATGGCTACCAACGTGCAGGAAACCGCCCGTAAAGTATTGATTGCCGGGGGTACCGGCCTGATTGGCACCCGCCTCAGCGAGATGCTGATTGACGCCGGCTACGATGTAGCGCATGTGAGCCGCCAGTCGGGGCCTACGCACTACCGCCGCTTCCGCTGGGACTTACGCTCCCAAACCATTGATGAAGCGGCCGTGCCTTATGCCGATTACGTCATTAACCTAGCGGGCTCCAGCGTCTCGGAAGGCAAGTGGACCGAGGAGCGCAAGCGCGAAATACTGGATAGCCGCCTGGGGGGCACCAACCTGCTGGTGCGGGAGTTGCGGGAGCGACAGCACCACGTGCGGGCCTTTCTGTCGGTATCGGCCATTGGCATCTACGGCGACGCCGGCGACAAGCTGGTAACGGAGGAAACGCCTCCTGCTCCCGCCGGCGACTTTCTGGCGGATGTATCGCGGCGCTGGGAAGCGGCGGCCCTGGCAGCCCAGGAGCAGGGCGTACGAACCGTTGTGCCGCGGGTGGGCATTGTCCTCAGCCCCGAAGGCGGGGCCTTGGTGCCCCTGGCCCGGACTATTAAAATGATGGCCGGAGCACCGCTGGGCTCGGGCCGGCAGTATATGTCCTGGATTCACCTTGACGACTTATGCCGCCTGCTGATGCAGATGCTGGAGCAGCCCCAGTGGCAGGGGGTGTATAATGCCGTAGCGCCCAATCCCGTCACTAACCAAACTTTCACCGAAACCCTGGCCGGAGTGCTGCACCGCCCCCTGGTGCTGCCCAAAGTGCCGGAGTTTGGCCTGAAGCTGATGATGGGCGAGATGAGCGACATCGTGCTGGCCTCGCAGCGGGTAAGCGCCGAAAAAGTACTGCGGGAAGGCTTCACGTTTGAATACCCAGAACTGAAACCGGCGCTGGAATCGTTCTACGGAGAGGAGTTATAGGAGTATGGAGCGGGCGTTACAGCACTTGACAACCCGATTATTGCTGTTCGTCTCGTTGCTTATAATAGCGCCTTCTGCGGCGCCATTTCATCGTTATCCTGATGTAATCGCCTTATTGAAAGAAGGCAAGCTCAAATTCAGGCGCAAAGGCAAAGTTGAGCACGTCTCAGATTCAGCCGACATCGTTGCCCTATTCGGCCACAACTTCCAGCACCAGGTTACCACAACGCACGGATTGTTAAGAAGCGGCGGCAGCATGTGGCTACGGGAGACGTCTCTTCTGTATAAGCGCCAAGGGGTAGAGTTTATCTTATCTGGCCCCAGGCACCGTATGTCAATGATTGTGCTCAAGAAGCCTTACCGTTACGCTATTCTAAATGGCATACATTTGGGCCAACTGACATACCAGGAACTTGCCCAACGTTATCCGGATAGATCTGGACCACCAGACGCCAGACCATCAGATAAGCATCGCCATTTTTATGATAGACTAGGCGCTTCCGGTCCTTATTGCGACATCTTATTCACGTGTGAAATCCAGTTGTCGCGCAAGCAGGCGGATTCAAGCTACAATGAACCATACATGAACAGATTGATGTATAATGCCCCGCTTACCGAAGCTATGCTACGGCCGCTGTGATAATTCTCCTATCATAAATCGGGTTTCCCACAACGGCTCTCCCAATAATCTACAAGCTATCTGGTACGGCAATGGCGCCGCTATTGATTTGCTCAAGCAGGTTGTCGGCCGCAATGGTGTCAATGGCTACGGCTTCGCGGCGGCGGCGCGGCTCCTCGGTGTAGCACACGTACTTCTTGCTGATTTTAACGATAGGCTTCGGGAAGGGCCCCATGGTAATATCCAGGTCTTTGTCCTGATAGAGCTTCTCCATGTAGGTACCGAAGATGGGCAGTGCCATGCGGCCACCCTCGCCCTGTTGGGTGCGGAAGAAGTGAATGCTGCGGTCTTCGCCGCCGACCCAGATGCCCGTCACCAAATCCTTAGTGACGCCCATGTACCAGCCGTCGGAGTAGTTGGACGTGGTGCCGGTTTTGCCGCCGATCTGGTTGTCCTTTTTCCACAGCTCGTATTCCCACAGGGCCTGTGAAGTCCCGCCGGGCTCGTCCATGCCGCCACGCAGCATGTATAGCATCAGCCAGGCCGTTTCCGGCGAAATCACGCGCTTTTGCTGAGGGTCGAATTGCTTGATAACGTTACCGTTGCGGTCTTCGATGCGGGTGATGAACATGGGCTCGGTACGGAAGCCCTGGTTGACGAAAGTGCCGTAGGCATTCACCATCTCGTACACGCTTACATCCCCGGCCGAACCCAGCCCGATGCTGGGCACGGGCAGCAGCTTGCTTTTGATGCCCACTTTGTGCGCGTACTTGGCCACGTTCTCCCAGCCGACCAGCTCCGTGAGTTGAGCCGTTACGGAGTTTACGGAGCGGGCCATGGCGTGCCGCAGCGTCATGTTGCTGCCGGTGTATTCCCGCGTCACGTTATCGGGCTTCCACTCCATGGGCTTACCATCTTCCACGTAGTTGATGGTTACGCGCTGGTCCCGGATCCGGTCACAGGGCGTGTAACCATTGTCGATGGCGGTGAGGTAGACGAAAGGCTTGAAGGTGGAGCCGGCCTGCCGCTTGCCCTGCTTTACGTGGTCGTACTTGAAAAACTTGTAGTCGAGGCCGCCCACCCAGGCCTTCACCTGCCCGGTGAAGGGGTCCATCGTCATCATGCCGGCGTGCAGGAAGTGCTTGTAGTATGCCAGCGAATCGAGCGGCGACATGACAAGCGTGGTATCCCCGTCGCCCTTCCAGGTAAACACCTTGATGGGGCGTTTACGGTGCAGGGCGGAGTCTACCAGATCGGGGCGGCCGGGGTAGCGCGCTACCAATTCCTTGTAGGCGTCGGTGCGCTTCATCTGCGTTTCGATGAAGTTGGGAATTTCGTTGCCGTCCTCATCTACCCAAGGGTTGGAGTCGCGGTTGCGCCAGAAGTTGTCGAAGGAGCGTTGCAGCACTTTCATGCGCTTGTGCACGGCTTCTTCGGCGTGGGCCTGCATACGCGAGTCGATGGTGAGGTACACCTTCAGTCCGTCGCGGTACAGGTCGTAGCCGTTCTTCTTGCACCAGTCGTTCACAAACTGACTAACGGCGCCCCGGAAATACGTTTCGGGCCCATCGACGTGCTTTTCTACCTGGTATTGCAATGCAATGGGCCGGGATTGCAGCAGCTGTACGCTGTCTTTGGAAAGATAGCCGGCCTGGTGCATACGCTCCAGTACCAGGTTGCGGCGGCGTTTGGCCGCTTCGGGGTGAAAGCGGGCGTTGTAGGTAGTGGGCGCATTCACCGCTCCTATCAGCATAGCCGCCTGCTCGGGTTGCAGGCCCGCCGGCGTGGTGCTGAAAAACGTTTTGGCGGCTACCTTGATGCCGTAGGATTGGGAGCCATAGTCGACGGTGTTGAGGTAGAGCCGCAGAATTTCTTCTTTGGTATAACGGCGTTCCAGCTCCACGGCCGTTAGCCACTCCTTGGTTTTGTTGATGACGGTGCTCAGGACCGGCACATGCCCCAGAAGCCCGGTATTGCCCGCCCGCCGGATTTTGTAGAGGTTTTTGGCCAGCTGCTGGGTGATGGTAGAGCCCCCACCACCCTTGCTGCCCGTAAGCACCCCCGATACAGCCCGGGCAATGGCTTTAGGATCGATGCCGGCGTGGTCGTAGAAGCGCACGTCTTCGGTGGCTACCAGGGCCTTCACCAGCCACGGCGACATTTCCTGCAGGGGCACGGGGGCGCGGTTTTCGCGGAAATACCGGCCAATCATTACCCCGTCGGAGGTGTATACTTCTGAAGGCTGCTCTACTTTGGGATTTTCCAGCTCTTCTAAGCTCGGCGACTTCCCAAACAAAAACAGGAAGTTGATGCTCACCAGTATGGGATATAGCAGAAATACGCCCAGGCCTACCACAAAAAAGCCCCAGATAAAGCGCGTCAGAATATTGGGCCAGCGCCGGCCAGGGCCGGTGGGGGTAGTAGCTTTTGACGAGGTACGTGCGGGCATGCAAAGCAGATTAAGCAGCAGCCACGCCAGCCGGCGGCTACAGGAAACGCAAATATACCAGTTAGGGCCAGCCCAGCGGCACAGCCCGCCGGCAAATCAGTTGGTACGCTCGCGCAGGCGGCTGCCCCACGTGGCCAATACCAACAATAAGCCCTTACCGGTATCCAGCACGAGGTTATCGAGCCGCCCGTAGCCCAGGTACAGCCCCAGGCCAATGCCCACCCACCACAGACCCAGCACATAGCCCAGCGGGGCATAGCCAGGGTGGCGTTTCCACGTCCAGTACAAAGCCAGGCCACAAACCAAGGTAACCAACAGCAGCAGCCAAGCCATAGCAAAGGCCATGAACCGCGTATCGGAACTGGGCACTACCCCGAACTTGGTAAGCACCAGATCAGGAAGCAAGAACCCTGCAAAGGTGAGGGCAGCTTCCAGCAGCAAGGAAAAGACGAGCAAGAGCAATAACGCTTTTCGAGCCATCGGGTGGAAGGTTGGGCAGTAAGCGTTTGTAAGAAAAGGAAAAATCCTTGCTTACCCCAGGCCCCGCTTCTACTGCCACCAAACCCAGGCCAGACATCCCAGCAAAGCCAGCAGGGTGGCCATGGCCGTGCTTACCACTACCACCGCATAGGCCAGCCAACGCCAGCCCCTATGCGCAATACTTCCCGCTATCCGCCAGAGCCACCAGGCACCCAGTACAGGCAAGGCCACCAGGCACACTTTGGCCACCATTCGCGCCACGGGCACTGCCGCGGGCGTATGCAACCATAGCTCTTCACTCAGCCCGGTGCTGACCATAGCCAATACCAAGGCTGCCAGCACCCACCACAGCGGGGCAGGCACCAGCCGCAGGGCCCGGTTAGCTATTTCTGGCAGACGACTCATGGCAGCGTGGCGCTTGGAACAAAGAAAAACTGGCTGACCTTAGAGCTGCGCGGCCCAAGCCTCCCCCGCCGGTGACCACAGCACGAACAAGCCAAACGCCAGCCCCAGCAGAAACAGCAGCAAGGCACTTACGCCCGGCACTACGGTGGTCAGCAGGCGGATGCGGCAGTCGGAGGCAGTGGTTTCCTGCCAGGATAGCAGCATAGCCAGCGCGGCAATACTCCCCATAGCCATCAGCAGGGCCAGCAGGGTTAGAAATAGTTGCAATAGCATGGAGAAGGGCGGGAAGTGTGAGGCTGCACAGCCTGAAGAGCCGTACAGGGACTATACATACTTAAAAACCCGCCAGGCAGATTTCCCTTCTCTGGCTACAGCTCACACCTAACGGCCTCTCCCGGGGCAGCTTGCCGCTACAGAGTCAGCAAGGGCTGGCCATCCAGCGCGAAAAGCAGGTAAAAAGCCAGGCAGAGTAACCAGGGAAGGAAGGTGAACAAGTGAAACAGCCCACAAAGCATCAGCACCCCAAGATGCTTTAGCTCCAGGCTGGCGGGCCGCGTCGTCAGGTTGGCTCCCAATGGCCGGGTAGCTCCCAGAAACACCGCCAAATTTGCCAGTGGCACCCCCAGCAGCGCCCCCGGCCACCACACCCAGACCGCGTTTTGAGTTGCGGTTGGCCACAGGTCTGGCAGCATCCACCACACCCAGAGCACGGCGCCGGCTGCCACCAGCACGCTCAGGGCCCGGCCCGCCGACGGCAGAGCCAGTGGGCGGGGCTGATACCCCGACTTTAAAGCGTCTATTTGCAAAGGTTTCATGGCCGAAAGCTGACTTAGTAGCTGGCCAGCTTACTGCCCCCTTCCGGCGACCAAAGCACCAACAGGAAAAACATCAGGCCCAGTAGTAGAAGCAGCAGCACACTGCTGAGTGGTACTACCCCCGTCAGCAGGCGCTGACGGCGGGAACCAGGGTCGGCGGCCCGCTCCTGCCAGGTGAGCAGCGTAGCCAGGGCCACAATGTCGCCGGCGCACACGAGCAGGCCTACCAGCGTAAGGGCAAATTGGAGGAACATGGAAGGAGGAGTTGCAGAAGTAAATAGAGCTGACGGAAAAGTTCAGGCTATGATTAGCCACTACAGCGCCTGATAAGCCTGCCAATCGGCCCAGGTGTAGCTGGGCCAGTGGCGTTGCTGCTGTTGCGCCCTAAACTGCCGGAGGCGCTTGTGCAGGCGCGTACGGGCATCAGCCTCACTCAGGAACTGGTGCGTGCCGTCGTAGATTTCGTGCTGGAGCTGGTGCTGGCCTAGCTCCCCCTCGTGCGCAACCAGCGTAGGCAGCACCCGGTCGGGCATGGCCAGCAGAAAGCCATAGTCCACGTTGCGCAGCGCCGGGCGCAGGTTGTAGCGCGCTATCCATACCTCCCAGTTGCCGGCCGCCAGCAGCAGCAGTACGGCGTAGGCCGCCAGGCTATTGAGGCGCACCAGGGAGAAAGCCGAGCGGCGCTGCCAGATCTTCAGCAGCAAGGTGCCGAGCCCAAACAGTACCAGCAGCAGGAAAAAGCACACGCCCAGCCGCTTGTAGGCTAGTCCCGTGTACAGGATATAGTAGTAGTTGCGCAGCCCCACCGAAACGGCCAGCACGGCATTTTGCAGCACCCACACCGTGGCCAGCACCCGCAGCAGCGGCAGACCGGGACGGTAGAAATTGAGGTTGCGGCGAAAAAACCACAACAGAATGCTCATGGCCACCAGAATGCTGAAAATAAGCACGTAAGTACCCTCATGCACGAATTGCGTGAGGTCGAAGCCCGGTTCCCGCACAAATCCAAACCAGATCCAGTTCACGTCAATGATATTGACGACCAGCAGCAGCACATTCACGAGCCCCAGCAGGCCTGCCGCTACCAGAAACTCTTTGCGCAGGTCGAGGCTGCCGCGCTCCTGCCGCCGAAAATCGGGCCGGCGCACACTGAAAGACGCCACCTGGTCGCGCTTGCGCTGCACAAACTCCCCGAAGCGCGACTCCCGATCCGCGAAATAGTGCACGGGCACGAAAAGCAGCACCGCCGCCGTGAGGGCCAGCCCCGCCACGAAAAAGAGCACATGAGCCAGCGAAAAACGGCTAAATAACGCCACCAGCCACTCGCTCAGCGCAGCCAGGGCCCGCTCCGACAAGGCTTCGTACTGGGGGTTGGCTACCACGAAGAGTACGTGGAACAGGAACAGGGTTATAAGAGGCACTACCAGGAGCCGGGCATAAAACCAGAAGCGCCCAAGCTGCCCACTCACATTGGTGGGCATCCGCACCAGCATGGGCAAAGCCATAAGCACATGCGCCGCGTTGACCAGGGCCGTCAGCAGGGCATTGCTTACCAGCCGCAAGTGGGGCTGATTCAAGTAGCCAAGCCAGCCTGCTAAGGAAACCCAACAGGCCAAAATGGCTGCCCCCGAGCCATACCAGGCCACCAGCACGGCGCTGCCCAAAGTGCCCAGCAACAATAGCCAGGCATACCCCGAGCGCCACTGTGGGGCGTAGTGCGGCCGCCCGGCCGCCGTGGCCAGCACCACAACCACAGTGTAGAGCAACATATTGAGGCCGGCCCGCTCCTGCCAGAACAGCAAATCAAATAGCAGGGCCCCAACCGGCATAGCCAGCTTTTGCAGGGTTGTCAGCGCCAGTTTTGATGCGGCAGCTTCGTTGGGAGTAGCCGCGGAATTAAGCAAGGACGTGGGGTACATAAGCAACTGTGTCGGGTTTAGATATTAAAAGTACTTTGTGTTACAAAGTTTAAAGACAAAAAAATTTAGCTGCCGCTACGCAACAGCTTTTCCAGGGCTAGCAAATGCGCCTGGAACGCCTCTTTCCCTTCCGCAGACGCGGCGTAAGTGGTATTCGGCTTTTTACCCACAAACTGCTTGCTGACGGCTACATAGCCAGCCTTCTCCAGGGCTGCCACGTGGCTGGCCAGGTTACCATCAGTCAAGTCGAGAGCTTCTTTCAGCTCCGTGAAGCTCACAACTTCATTCGCCATGAGCACGGCCATGACGCCCAGCCGTACGCGGTGGTCGAAAGCCTTATTGAGCGTGTGAATGAGGTGTTTCAAGGAGTTGATATTCGGGGCTGGAACAGCGCCCTATGAAGTAGAAAAGGAAGGTGTGATGCGGCGGGCTTACCGCTCGTAGCGTGAGTACATCAGCAAGCCGTAGCCAATATGCCCCAGCCCAAAACCGAGGGCAAACATAAGCAGGCCGGCGCCAGGCAGCGCAATGGTCACCAGGCCCAGCACTACTTGAGTGAGCCCCAACCAACGGATTTCGTCCAGGGTATACTTGCTGGCATTGAGCAACGCCAGGCCGTAGAACACCAACAGCCCAGGGACTACCAGGCCGGTAGCGCCCTGCCAGTACAAGGCCAGGCAAAACACCCCACCCGCCACCAAGGGTATAGCCAGGCTCAGCGCCAGGCGCTGCGCCAGGGCTCCCCAAAGCTGCTGCCCGGCCGCCCGCGCCCGCCGAATGGTGAAGAAACAGGCTACCACCAGCGCCGCTACCACCATGCCGCCAGCCAGTAGTACCAGGAACGGCAACAAGCGCAACCGCTCCGCGGCCGTACTCTCCAGCAGGTGCAGAAATCCCCCCGGGCCATACTCCCCGCGCAGATACCAGTGCCCGATGCCCGCCCCGGCCAACGCCACGAGCCCCGCTCCCACGCCCGATAACCCGCTCAACGAAATAAAGCGGGAGGAGCGCTCCATAATGGTGCGTATTTCCGTGAGCTGGGCCAGCGGGTCGACAGTAGGCTTCATCATAAATAAAAGTACTTTGCTTTACAAAGCAATAGGTAATTCTTGAAAATTCCAACCTTTCCCGGATTTTCTCCCCTACTGGACGACCGGTGCAAAGGCTATAACGGGGAAAGCAAGCCAATAACGTAATATTCCCGTCCGGTTTCCTTCTCTTTTCTCAATCCTGCCCTTACCGGATGTACGTATACTCGCCCGCTCAGCCGCACTGCTGATGCCGATTTTCAGCTTTTTCGATGCGCATTCGCCTGCAACTATTTGAATTTGAGGATCTGGCCTGGTTTCCGGTCGTCGTGCGGGCCGGCATGATGGACTATCTGCGCTTCATGATTACGCATTTGCACACCTACCGTCCCATCGTTCCGCTGTTGGCCGAAGGCATGCGCCGCACCCAGCAAACCCAGGTGCTGGAGCTGTGCGCCGGGGCAGGTGGCGGCGCCGAGGACGTGCTGGCCGCCCTGCACGCGGCTGGTATGCCGGCCGCCCGCATCCAGCTCACCGACTTATACCCGCAGTCGGCCGCCTGGACGCATGTGCGTACCCAAACCCAGGGTGCCATCAGCTTCGAGCCACAAGCCGTTGATGCGCTACAGGTGCCGGCTGACCTGGAAGGGTTCAGGGCAGTGTTTTCGGCTTTTCACCACTTCCCCCCTTCTGCCGCCGAAGCGTTGCTGCGCAACGCAGTGGAGGCGGGCCGCGGCATTGGCGTATTCGAGGGCGCAGCCAAGCACTGGCTGGAACTGGTGCTGGCCTGCACAGTGCTGCCGCTAGCCCAGCTGTGCATCACGCCGTTTATCCGACCTTTTCGCCTTAGCCGCCTGGTTTTTACTTACCTGCTGCCGCTTATCCCGCTGTGTACTATCTGGGATGGGTGCGTTTCGATCCTCCGGATGTACCCACCCGAGGACCTGCTGGCCCTGGCCCATCGGGCCGACCCCACCGGACGCTACCAATGGCAGGCGGGCAAGGTGCGCCACCGCTGGGGGCCCCGGGTAACCTACCTGATAGGCTGGCCGCAGTCTGTGGCGTAAGCCGTAGCTTGCCGGAGGTTTTTCCGCTTAGGTAGATTCGTTTGTCAGCTAGTCCCATGTCCGTTGCTGCTTACCGCCGTGCGCTGCCGCTGCTGCGTATTCCGTTTTCCGTGTACCTGATGCCAGTGTACTGGTTTGGGCTAAGCGCCCTGCGGGAGCCATTCAGCGTGGGGCGGGCTTTGGCCGTGTTCCTCCTCATCCATGGGCTGGTATACCCGGCCTCCAACGGATACAACTCTTACTACGACCGTGATGAGGGCAGCATTGGTGGGCTGAAACATCCGCCCAAAGTGTCGCAGGAGCTCATTCACCTCGTCTGGCTATTCGATGCGGCCGCCGTTGCCGGGGCCTTCTGGCTGCGGTGGGAGTTTGGCGTGTTGGTGGTGGTGTACCTGCTGGTTTCGAAGGCCTATAGCTACGAGGGCATCCGCCTGAAAAAATACCCGCTCCTGAGCACGGGGGTGGTTATTCTTTTTCAGGGGGCTTTTACTTTCTGGATGACGCAGGTAGGCGTAGGGGCTACTTCCCAGGCGCTGTTCGAGCCGACTAATTGCCTGCTGGCACTGGTCAGCAGCATCTTTCTCTGCGGCTCTTACCCGCTCACCCAGGTGTACCAGCACGCCGAAGATGCCCGGCGTGGCGACTACACGCTCAGTCTGCGGCTGGGTATCCGGGGCACTTTTGTATTTGCAGGGGTGAGTTTACTGCTGGGGGCGGCTTTGCTGGCGGTGGTGTACTGGTGGCGGGCCGAGCTCCTGCACCTGCTGCTGTTTGTTGTTGCTACCGGCCCGGTAGTAGCCCTGTTCAGTCGTTGGGCTTACCAGGTGTGGGCCTCCCCCGAAGCCGCCGACTTCGAGCACACCATGCAGATGAACCAGGTGTCGTCGCTGTGCATGAGTGCGGCCTTTATTGCTATTCTGTTGTGGCCTTAGAGCCGTGCCTGTAGCTAACCCCTCAGCCGTTGTTGCGTACGCTGTCCAGGTTAAGTTCACTTTACTTGCGATGCGCACTCTTCTTCTCGTACTGCCCGCGCTCCTGCTGGCAGCCTGCTCGGGCCCCGCTTCCGAGCAAACGTCCTCAACCACGAGCCCGAACCCGACCGAACCCCTGGATACTACCCGGGCCCCGAGCATATCGGCCCAGGCCGACACGCTGAAAGTTGTGCGCCACCGGCACGACTTTTCTTCCCCGGGCCACCCCGACCTGTTCATGCTTGCCCTCCGTGGCACCGACCTGACCACGGGCGAAGCCACTTTCACCATCACGGCCGCCGACGGCACGACCATCTTCCGCGAAGTGCTGCAAGCGGCCGATCTGGAAGCCTCGCTAGTGTATAGCATGACGGGACCCACCGCTTCCAAGGCTGAGCGGGAAGCTTTTATCCGAAAAAGAATGGACGAGTTTTTCGCGGATAAACAGTTCGGAAAACCCGCGGCAGCAGCCACGGAAGCCGCCCCAGCCGACACTGATCAGGCTGCCTGGGAAGACCTGCGCAAGCGTCCGGATGCCGTGTACTTCCGCTACCTGGTAGGCAAGGAAGAGCAGCGCCGCATAGCCTGGTCGTCGCTGCGCAAGCAGGTTGTGCGCTTGCCCAGCACGGGCGGTTAAGCAAGGCTCGTGGCGGGCCTACTCCGCGGCTTGCGCCAGGGCTTGCTGGATACCGTCGAGGAGGGTGGCATAGGGTTGGTAGCCCCGCGCCAGCACGTAGCCCTGGGAGCCTACCCGCAGGATGCACATGGGAAAGCCCTGCACCCCCAGGCGAGCTACGGCTGCAAACTCCTGCTGCACGGCCTGCCGGCTGGTGGGCAGCTCCCACCGAAGCAAAAACTCTGGCCAGCTTACGCCCAGCTTCGTGACCAGGGGCTCATAGGTGTCGAGTAGATTTAGATCCTGCCCATCCTGAAACAAGGCTTCCTGCACGGCATGCGCAAAATTCACGGCCTGCTCCCGCTCATCCAGCTGCCGAAAAACCGCCAGTGCGCGGCTGGGCGGCTCCGAATCCTGCACCTGCTGGCCCTGCTCCCCCACAGCTTGAAAAGCTTCCCCGAACGAGGCACCCGTTACCTGGCTTACCTGCTGCATAGCCTGGCTTATGTAGGGCCATGCGCTGCCAATGGGGCCCACATCCTCGCCGGTTATCATTCCGCCGCTGAGAATGGTTACGTGCAGCTGCCCGGCCAGCGTGCCCTGAATCTGCTGCACCACGGGCGTCATGCCATAGCACCAGCCGCAGAGGGGGTCGAAGAGGTAAAGAAGCTCGGGTAAATCAGGGGTGGACGAAGGCATAAGAACTGCGAAAAGAAAGAAGCACTTGATTTCGGGATAACCAGCAGCAAAGATACTCGGGCCACCTGAAGCTAGCGGGAAGCTCAGCTATAGAACTTCTTATAGTTCTATAGCACTCTTTTCATACAAAAACAGTTGAGGGACCAAGCCGGATCCGGCTTTTACCGCCCAGCCAAAAATGCGGAGCAGGTATACGTTTGCCAATTCTTCGCGTTGAAGGCAGAGCAACACCTTCAATTTCCCTTCCTATTCGTTTCTTTTCTACATAGTGTCTATGTCACAAGCAACTTTGGGAACGTCCCAATCACCAGCTATTGGCAAGCGGCCGAAGCGTTTGCGTTGGCTGATGGCAGGCGTCGCGTTCCTGGTTTTGTTACTGCTCTTGCTTCGCTTTTATAACGTTGAGAAAAAGGTAACGCAAGAGGACCAACGGTACATTAGCTTCTTGCTGAAAGACACGCCCGCAACCCGCGCCGATGCCATGAGTTACGAGCAGCAACTGGTTTTTCTGCACGCGGCCCAGTTGTCCATCCTCTCCCACTCTACTACCGGCATTCCCATCCCCTACAATCAGGCCCGGGAGCCGAAGAACCTATTTTTGCTAAACTCCGGCATCTGCTACGACCGAAGCCGGGTGTTGGAGAAAATCTTCATGAACGCCGGTTTTACTACCCGGCATGTGGCGTTGTACGCCCAGGACCCGGGTGCCTCGGCTCTCGAAAAAATTCCGTTGCTGGAGGTGGCCAGTCACGCTACCACCGAAGTATTGACCAAGCGCGGCTGGCTGGTGGTTGACTCCAACAACCCCTGGCTGGCGCTGGACGGGCAGCGGCAGCCGTACTCCCTGGCCAGCATGAACGCGGTATTTGAGCAGAACCGCCAGATTCGCTGGCAGCACCCCCCGGCCGCGGGCTACGAAATATTCTACTCGCGGCCCAGCACCTTCATCTACGGGCTGTATTCCCGCCACGGCCGGTTCTATCCGCCCTACACCCCTGGCATTCCTGATTATAACTTACGAGAGCTGCTGTACAATTTTTAATACTCCGCCAGCTTCCCTTAAGCACAAAGACCCGCACCTGAATTGGTGCGGGTCTTTGTGCTTAAGGGAAGCTAGGTTTTTAGCCGTTCATGGAAATCAGGAATTCCTCGTTGTCGCGGGTGCCTTTCATGCGGTCTTTCAGGAACTCCATAGCTTCGGAAGCCGTCATATCCGACATGAATTTGCGCAGCACCCAGATGCGGTTCAGTTCATCCTTGCTCATGAGCAGGTCTTCGCGGCGGGTACCCGATGCGGGCACATCGATGGCCGGGAAAATGCGCTTGTTGGCCAGCTTGCGGTCCAGCTGCAGTTCCATGTTGCCAGTACCCTTGAACTCTTCAAAGATTACCTCGTCCATTTTGGAGCCGGTATCAATCAGGGCCGTGGCAATGATGGTGAGCGAGCCGCCGTCTTCCACGTTGCGGGCCGCGCCAAAAAAGCGCTTGGGCTTGTGCAAGGCATTGGCATCGACACCACCGGAGAGAATCTTGCCGGAGGCGGGCTGCACGGTGTTGTAGGCGCGAGCCAAGCGGGTAATGGAGTCGAGCAGAATCACCACATCGTGACCGCATTCCACTAGCCGCTTAGCCTTATCGAGGGCAATGCTGGCAATTTTCACGTGGCGGTCAGCCGTTTCGTCGAAGGTAGAGCTGAGTACCTCTGCTTTCACCGAGCGGGCCATGTCGGTTACCTCTTCCGGGCGCTCATCAATGAGCAGAATCATGAGGTACACCTCGGGGTGGTTTTCGCTGATGGCGTTGGCAATTTCCTGCAGCAGCACGGTTTTACCCGTCTTGGGCTGGGCCACAATAAGGCCGCGCTGCCCTTTGCCGATGGGGGCAAAAAGGTCCAGGATGCGGGTGCTCATCTGGGTGGGCTTGGTCGAGAGCTTCAGGCGTTCCTCAGCAAACAAAGGCGTGAGGCTGCTAAACGGCACCCGGTCCCGGGCCTCCTCAATGGAGCGGCCATTGATGGTTTCTACGCTTACCAAGGCGTAGTATTTTTCGCCTTCCCGGGGCGGCCGGATGGTGCACTTCACCGTGTCGCCGGCCTTCAGGTTGTACTGCTTGGTTTGTTGCGGGGCCACGTAGATGTCATCGGGCGAGGCCAGGTAGTTGTAGAAAGGGCTGCGCAGAAAGCCGTAGCCGCCATCGGGCATCATTTCCAGCGTGCCTTCGCCAGGGATGATAATATCAAGTTCGGGGCGGGCACGCTGCGCGGGCACCTCCTGGGCAGGGCGCTGCTGGCGTTCCTCACGGCGTTCTTCCCGGCGTTGCTGGTCACGGGCAAACCGCTCTTCGCGGCGTTGGTCCCGGTCGCGCACGGGTCGGTTGGGGTCGCGCTGCTCGGTCCGCTCACCCCGCTCCCGGGGGGCATCGCGCGGCACGTCCCGGCCTTCGCGGGGGGCTTCCGGGCGGGGTACCTCTGGGCGGGGCTCCCGCGGCCGGTCGCTGCGGTATTCCCGCACTTCCCGCCCATCGCGGCCGGGAATAAAAATGATGGGGGCCGGCGGGGTTGGGGCGGCCGGGGCCACGGGGGCCTCCGTAACGGCCGGAGCCGCCACGGCCTCGGGGGCAGCCACTGCGGCCGGAGCTACGGGCTGGGCTACCTCGGCCGGTACGGCTGCCGTTGGCACTTCGGGAAGAACCGGTTCGGTGGGCGCGGGGGCAGCTTCCGCTACGGGTGCGGGCGCAGCAGCGCGGCCGTTACTGCGCGCGGGTTGGTCGTTGCCGGCACGCGTACGGCGCTCGGGGCGCTGGTATACTTTAATGGGACGGGCAGGGCCTTCAGCAGCTTCGGCTGCTGCCTCGGGGGCTGGAGCAGCTTCCGGGCGCGCAGCGGCTACGGGCTCGGGGGCCGGTGCCGCCACGGCTACTGGTGCTGGCTCGGGGGCTACCGCAGCGGGAGCCGCTACCACCTCGGGCGCGGCTGCTTTCCGGCTGGGCGCCTTTTTCTGGGGCAGCTTTTCGGTAGGCGTTACGGCTTGCTGATCAAGAATCTTATAAATCAGATCCTGCTTACTGAGCTTTTTAAAGTTGCCTACCTGTAGCTGTTCAGCCACTTCTTTCAACTCCGAAAGTAGGCGGTCCTTTAATTCGTCAATAGTGTACATACAAAAAAGGAAGAGGGAAAACGCGCGGTGCTAAGCCGCCAACAGCGCAATGCAGACCTATCCGGGCACCATGTGCAACGCCTGCGGCGCGCATCTCAGCAGAAAGTCGAAGCGAAAAAACGGGGTGGTAAGGGGAAGGTGCTGGAAGAATAATCGGGCCCTGGGCGAAGAATAAACTGTTCCGCAGGCCCCGCGTCAGCAGCTGGCTTAGTAACGCAATGTTAGCGTAATACACCCAAACCGCCAAATCATCTGCCAGATTTCCCGGGCTATGCGGCTTACGCAGAAACTGCGACCAAGGATGCAAACTATGGCCCTGGCTTGGCGGGGGCGGGGCAAATTGCGGCAAATAGCCCGGGGCTGCTGCATCTGCAAAATCATTACTCTACTTTTGCCGTATTCCATTCTGCCTTTTCTGCCGCTATGCTGCAAGTATCCGTTCTGCGAGAGCAAACCGAGGCCGTGTTGGCCGGCCTCGCCAAAAAACACTACAAAACCGCCGAGGCCGATGTGCAGGCCATTTTGGCCCTCGACCTGCGCCGCAAGGAGCTGCAAACCTCCCACGACCAGGCCCAGGCCGAAGCCAACAAGCTGGCGCGGCAGATCGGCGACCTGATGAAAGCGGGCAGCAAGGCCGAAGCTGACACCCTGAAGCTGCGCACCGCCGAGTTGAAGCAGCAAACCAAGGCCCACGCCGAGGAGCTGGTAGACGTGGAAAAAGAACAGCAGCAGCTGTTGTACAAGCTTCCCAACCTGCCCCACAGCAGCGTACCCCAGGGCCGCTCGGCCGACGATAACGAAGTGGTGCGCGAGGTAGGCAATAAGCCCACGCTGGCTGCCGGCGCCAAGCCACACTGGGAGCTGATTGAACAGTACGACATCATTGACTTTGCCTTGGGCAACAAGATTGCCGGCGCCGGCTTTCCCGTGTACAAGGGGCAAGGCGCACGTCTGCAGCGCGCTCTGATTAACTTTTTTCTGGATGAGGCGCGCCAGGCGGGTTACGTGGAGATTCAACCTCCGGTCCTGGTAAACGAGGCCTCCGGGTATGGCACCGGCCAGCTGCCCGACAAGGAAGGCCAGATGTACCACGACGCCCAGGATAACCTGTACTTGATTCCGACGGCGGAGGTACCCATCACCAACCTCTACCGCGACGAAATTGTGGCGCTGGAGGCTCTGCCCATTCGCAATGCCGGGTATACGCCCTGCTTTCGCCGGGAGGCCGGCTCCTGGGGTGCCCACGTACGGGGCCTCAACCGCCTGCACCAGTTCGACAAAGTGGAAATCGTGCAGATTGCCCACCCCGACCACAGCTACGCGCAGCTGGAAGAAATGCTGAGCCACATCGAGGGCTTGTTGCAAAAGCTGGAACTCCCCTACCGCGTGCTGCGCCTGTGCGGCGGCGACATGGGCTTCACGTCCGCCCTCACCTACGACCTGGAAGTGTGGAGTGCCGCCCAACAGCGCTGGCTGGAGGTGTCTTCGTGCTCGAATTTCGAAAGCTACCAGGCTAACCGGCTTAAGCTGCGCTACCGCCCCGAGAATGGCAAAACGCAGCTCCTGCACACGCTCAATGGCTCGGCGCTGGCACTCCCCCGCATTGTGGCGGCGCTGCTGGAAAACAACCAGCAAGCCGATGGCATAGCCCTGCCCGCCGTATTGCATAGCTACTGCGGGTTCAGCAAGATCGGCTAGCCCGCCGGCACCATAAAGAGCCGAAAAAGAGTGGGCCCGATGCCATGGCATCGGGCCCACTCTTTTTCTTGTTTAGCTTACTGCCCCCCCGGCGCCCGCAGATACAACCGGAAAGTGGTGCCGGCGCCGTCCTGGCTTTCCACTTCAATGCGCCCTCCTTCCCCGTGCACCAGGCGGTTTACCAGGAAAAGGCCCACGCCGGTGCCTTCGCCCGCCTGCGGATGAAAGCGACGGAAAAGCTGGAAAAGCTCTGCTCCGTACCGCTCCAGGTTTAGCCCGAGGCCATTGTCCTGTACTTCCAGCACGGGCTGGCCCTGCACTAGCAGGCTGCGCACCTCGATCAGGGGGGCGCGGTTGGGGTCCCGGTATTTAATGGAGTTGGTAAGCAGGTTTAGCAGAATGGTGCGCAGGTTGCTGCGCACGTACTCCACCGCCGGCAAGGCCGTAAAGTTGGTTTGAACGGTGGCTTCGGCGGCCACAATTTGGGGGAGCAGTGTTTGCACAATATCGGCTACCATCTCGGCAATGTCCACCATTTCTGGGGGCTGCTCACCGGGGAGCTGCTCTACCTGCACCACGTGGGCGAGGTCGGTGATAGTGGACGAGAGGGACTGCAACGATTCATCGACCAGCTGCAGCAGATGTGCCTCCTCCGGGTCGTGAAAAGTGGCGGTACGCCTTAGTTCTTCAAAAAGCCCCCGCAGGTTATGAATCGGCTGCCGCAGGTCGTGGGAGGCGGCGTACACAAAGTTGTCCAGGTCGGCATTGGTACGCGCCAGCCGCTGGTTGATGGTATCCAGTTCCTGATTGTGCGACTTTTCCTGGTGGTGCGCGGTGGTAAGCTGAGCGTTTTTTTCGGCCAGTTCCCGCCGGATTTCGGTTAGCTCGGCCAGGGAGTCGCGCAGCTGCTGGTTGACGCCCTGCAGTTCGGCGTGGTAGCGCGCCTCGTATTGCCGCCACTCATTTTTCTCAATGGCGTGCTTCACGGTCTTCAGCAGCAGCTCCTGGTCGAACTGCTGCTTCACCAGGTAGTCCAGGGCGCCTTCGTTGAGGGCACGCACGGCCAGCATTTCGCTGCCCCCACCCGTAATCATGATAATGCACATGGTTTCGGCCGGGAAAAACTGCTTGATGCCCACCAGCACCTCCAGCCCGGTGGTATCGGGCAGGTTGTAATCCAGCAGCACGCAGTCGGGCCGGAGGGTCCGGTACTGGCGGATGGCATCTTCCCCCGATGAGGACTCGTGTATTTCTACGCTCTCGTACCCGGTTTGCTTGGTGAGGTAGCGCTTATACAGCATCCGGTCCTGCTCATTGTCATCAACAAGTAAGATCTTTTTCACAGCTTCCAATTAGGCCGCAGGCAGCTCCGAGGACTGGAGCCAGTACCGAATAATGAGTTGGACTTTTTCCTCCAAGCTGGCAAAATCAATGGGCTTGGTGAGGTAGCTGTTGGCTCCCAGGCGGTAGCAGTCTTCTACGTCTTTGGTGTTGGAGGAAGTGCTGAAGATAATAACCGGGATGGAGTGCAGGTAGGGGTCCTGCTTTACCACGTCCAGCACCGTGCGCCCGTCAGTCCCGGGCAGGTTCAGGTCGAGCAGGATAATGGCCGGCATGGCCTGGGGCCAGGCGGAGAGCTTACCGCGCCCCTGCAGGTATTCCAGGGCCTGGTCGCCGTCTTCGCAGCGCAGGACCGGATTCTGAAGCGCATACTTACGAAAGACCCTGCCCAGTGCCGTAAAATCTTCGGTACTGTCTTCAACTACCAACACGGGTCTAAGAGGAACGGAAACCACCTACAGAGTTTTTGAAAGCGAAAAATAAAACGTAGTGCCTTTGCCTACAACGGAATCGACCCACAATTCGCCATGGTGTTTTTCAACCATTTTTTTGACGATGGCAAGTCCGGCTCCGGTTCCGCCGCCGAATTTATCCGGGGCGTGCAACCGTTTAAAGAGCTTAAAGATACTATCGTAATGTCGAGCTTCTATCCCGATACCATTGTCGCGCACAAAAAATACGGCAAACTCCTCCGGGTTGACGGGGCCACGCGGGCTGCTGATCCCGGCCGGGGCCTGCCCAATAACGATTTGCCTTTCGGGCTTATTGTTATAGCGCATAGCATTCGTAATCAGATTATTGAATACTTCCCGAATGCGCACCGGATCTACGAATAAGGTGGGCAGAGGCCCACGTACCGACACGGTGGCCTGGTTTTGCTCGAGGCGCGGATGCAGCAGGTCTACCACGTCGGCCACTACCTCATTCATATCAGTTTCCGTGACGGCCAGCTCCATGCGGCCTACCCGGGAAAGCTGCAGCAAGGACTCAATCAGGGCCTCCATGCGCTGGCTTAGCCGTACGAGGGTTTGTAGCTTGCTTACCCCCTCGGCATCCAGCTGGCTGGCATAGTCTTCCAGCAAAAACAAGGAGTAGTTATGAATTCCCCGCAGCGGCTCTTTCAAGTCGTGCGAGGCCACGTAAGCAAACGAGTCCAGCTCATCGTTGCTGCGCTCCAGCTCGGCGTTCAGGCGGCTGAGCATGGACGCCCGGCTTTGCAGCTCGTTGAAGATTTTCACCCGGATATCGGAGATGTGCAGGCGAATTTCCTTGGCCGCCTCAATTTCGATGAACTTCCAGGGCGCGGCCGTGCTATCCACCGATTCTTTCCAGGCCTCAAACGACTGCCGGGGCGACAGATGCACTTCACCATCGCGCATCACCTCGACCTTTTGCTGGCGGCCCGCCCAGGTTACGCTTTGCACAAGCTCGGGCCGGAACCAAAAGATGTAATTGCCCGGCTCCTTAGCCAGGGAAATAGCCAGGATGCCGCTGGCCACAGCCCGGATAGCCACCCCGGCTGGGTTATGCCGCACGTAGGAATTGGTGTGAAAAACGTCCTCGCGCACGTGCTGCTGAAACCAGCTCAGCAGCTCCTCAATCTGCGGCTTGGTGGGCGTGTTGCCGAGGGTAATGGTTTCTCCCTCGAAGCAAATAGCTGCCCCGCCACAGTCCATCACATCGAGCAGCGTGGGCGCCTGCTTGTAGAGGCCATCAATAAAGTTGGCCTGGCTGGTCATTTTGTTAAACAAACGCAGCCGGTTTTCGCGGATGCGCTGTTGATATTCCCGGTCGTCGTGCTGCTCCTTGTTTTTTAGCAGAGCCGAAAACGTTTTGCCCACAAACAAGCTCAGGTCGCGCAGCTCGTAGCTTACCAGCCGGGGCGAATAGTGGTGCCCCATGATGAGGCCCCAGAGCTTGCCCTCCTGAATAATCGAAATGGACATGCTGGCTCCCACGCCCATATTCTGCAGGTATTCAATATGGATGGGCGACACGCTGCGCAGCACGGCGTACGTCATATCCGGGGGGCGCCCACTGGTGGGGTTGCGCACGGGCACCAGCGGCGCCGGCGCATAGTTCACGTCCGGGATAAAGCGCAGCCAGTTTTTCAGGTACATCAGCCGGGCCTGCTTGGGAATGTCGGTAGCGGGGTAATGCAAGCCCAGAAAGGGCTCCAGATCCGCGCGCTTTGATTCCGCAATAACTTCTCCACTCTCATCCTCCGCAAACCGGTACAGCATGATGCGGTCGAACCCCGTAATCTGGCGTACCTGCTCCACGGCATGCTGGCAGAAGTCCAGCACCGTTTCCGATTCCAGCATCAGGCCCAGGGTGGTGTTCAAGGTAGGCAGATCGAGGGAGCTGGCGGCCGTATCGGCCACGGGCTCAAACTCGGCCCATATCAGGTCGTCGTGCCGGTGCAAAATGAGCTTGTAGAAGGGCTGCCCGGCAACGGCATCTAGGCGTACACCCATCAGCTTGGGAATCTCGACCAATGCCGGCCAGAGGGCCTCTACCTGCGCCAAGTGCTCGGAGCCCAGCAACCGGTCGAGCATGCCGCCCAGCAGCTGATCAGGTGCCAGTCCTACCATGCTGCCGGTATTGGCGCTGGCGTGCACAATCTGGTGGGTTTCTTCGTCGAGGCACAGCAGGAAGCCGAAGGGCTGCACCGAACCCGGAATATGAATTGGCTCCCGGTCACAATTGGTAAGGGTGATTTGCGCCCCCACCAGGCTTTCGTCCGTGTAGTTCATGGTTGTTTCAGCCAGGCGTCTAGTAGTTGAAATGTTTGCGCCGCCGATGTCACCAGCTGTTCCTGGTCGACGTGGGCTGCCTCCTGGGTGAGCAGGCGGCAAAAGGTTTTCCAGCGGGGGCCCGTCAGCTCACCGTAACCGCGGAAGTAGCGCTGCAGCGGAATGCCGGCCTGGGCCAGTTGGCGCGTAATCACCTGCCCGCCGAGGGTAGAGCCCTCCATCACGTACATAGCGCCCAGTAGCTCGGCGCGCGTGCTGAGGGGGGGCATCAGTGGACATAAAGCCGGGGGCAATGGTCCTTCGGGCAGGCTGGCCAGATCAGCCAGAATAAGCGGGGAGCGGCTACGCTGGGGCAGCTCCCACTCTGCCGAAAAAGCGAGTCCCTGGCGCCGGAGCTGAGCCTCGTACGGCACTAAAAAGCCGTAGATTTTGCGCAGAAAATGCGCCGTAGCGGCCACCGAAACCTGTCCGGCCCCCAGCTCCCGGTTAAAGGTATTCTGTTCCAGCGCATCGTGGTATGGTCGGGTTTGCTGCCGCAAACGCGTTAAAATATCGAGGTTCTGAGAAGGCAACATGCAAAAGATAAAGGGCGCAGCCGGGCAGATAGCAACCGTGATTTTTCGGAAAGGCACGCCTCCTGCGTGCGCCTGTAGCTATTCTGTCCGCGCTTTCATTCCTGAAAAGGCTGAAAAGATGATTAATGGTTCATGGCGTAGCTGGCGTCACCGCTTACTTAACCCCAAACCACTAAAGGATAGGCCAGAGCCGGGATTAGGTGAGCAGCTCGGTCACGACCCGTAAGGAGCCGCTGGTCAGAGTTTTCTGCACCGGGCATTTCTCGGAGATGAGGTGCAGACGTTTTCGCTGCTCTTCCGACAAAGGCCCCAGCAAGCGCAGCTCTTTCTGTATTTCTTCCAGCATTTCTCCGGGCAACTCGCACTTCTCGCAATCGAGTCGATGCACCCGGCGGTGGTGCAAGCGCACTTCAATGCCTTCCAGCGGCCAGTTTTTCTGACTGGCGTACAGCCGCAGGGTAATGGCCGTGCACGCCCCCAGGGCCGAAAGCAACAAATCGTAGGGAGTGGGGCCCCGGTCATTCCCGCCTACGGAGGCGGGCTCATCCACCAAATAGGTGTGGCGGCCGGCGTAGATTTCGGCAGCCAAGTCGGCTGGCCCTACTTTCACGAGCACGGCATGGGTTACGGAAGGCTCAGAACTTGACATGAAGCAGCGTTGTGAGGCAGAAGTAGTTGGAGCGGCGAATGGTAGCCTTTGTGTGGGTAAGCACGCAACGCTGGTCACCGCGTGGCGGCAGCGTCCTGAAGGTGGCGGTAAGCCTGTTTCCTGGAGTAACAAGACAATGGTTTGCCACTCGAGAAAGACACCATGGGTATCCTGTACTCAAATCCTCGAAAAATAGATACACAAGCTCAACTATTCTTGCGCTTGATATTTGGCCGGTTGGCAGCAGGCGTTAATACTTTAGGGGTGTTTCGCGTAGCGCCTCCGCAGCAGGACCGAAATCAATTGCCCGCATACACGTAAAGTGGCCCTGCGGGCACTTAGCATAGCCTATTTTGGAGCAGGGCCTACAGGGTAAGCCTTTCACTTCCAGCACCGTAAATTCCGTTTGATAAGGATACATGCCAAACTCCGGCACGGTGTTGCCCCACACGCTGATGATTTTCTTACGAAACGCGGCGGCAATGTGCATCAGGCCCGTATCGTGGCTGATGACGGCCCGCGCCTGCCGCACCAAGGAGGCCGACTGATTGAGGTTAAACTTTCCGCAAGCGTTAAATACTGACGGCCCGGCAGTTCCGGCTTCGGCGGGGCTTAGCGCCTGCACAACCAACTCGCCGGTGGGAGCATCTTCCGGGCCACCCAGCAGCACAATGGGCTGCCGAAGCATTCCGCACAGCTCGATAATGCGCTCCGTGGGTAGGCGTTTGGTGGCGTGCTGGGCACCAATGGCAAAGGCTACGTACCCGGCCTGAAACGCGGCGGGCAGGGCAGCAGGCACAGCTACCTCGTCCTGAGGCGGGATAAAATAGTCCAGCCCTTGCCCATCGTTGCGCACACCCAGGGGGGCTGCCGCCGCCAGGTACCGCTCCACAATGTGCACCGGGGGCATGGTATCCACTTTCAGGTTCACCAGCAGCCACTTGCGCCCATTCAGCTTATCAAACGATGCTGACTTCACACCGAGCTGTAGCTTGATCAGGGCCGACCGCAGATTATGGTGCAGGTCCACGACAAAATCAAAATGTTCGGCCCGCAGCTCAGCCACCAGCTCCCGGAGCGAGCCGTGCAGGCAGTGGACTTTGTCGATGTAGGGGTTGGGCTCCAGAAAACTCCGGAAGGCTGGCTTGGTGGCGTAGTGCACCTGGGCGCCAGGCACCTGCTGCTTTAGCGCGCGCACCACGGGCGTAGTGAGCACAATATCACCGATAGAGGAAAAGCGCAGTACAAGAATTTTCATGACAGCCCGGCTCCGGCGTGGTTAGCTGAAAAGCGAATCCTTGAACTCCAGCGGCGGTTTGATGCCTGTTTTCCGCTGGGCAAAATAAGCAGCTACTTCCTCCGCAGGCTTGGCATTGAATGTCATAGCCTTGGTCAGCCCCCCTTTGCGCCCCATGAGCACGCCGTAGCGCATGTCGGCGTAGCCATTGGTGTGGTGGGCATCGGGGTTGATGCTGAGCTGTACGCCCTGGGCCAGCGCATAGCGTACCCAACGCCAGTCGAGGTCGAGGCGCCAGGGATTGGCGTTGATTTCGATGATGACGTTGTGCTGGGCGCAGGCATCAATCACGGCCTTATGGTTGAGCGGATACCCTTCGCGGCGCAGCAGCAGGCGGCCGGTAGGGTGGCCCAGCATGGTGGTATACGGGTTTTCAATAGCCCGCAGAATGCGCGCCGTGGCTTTGCGCTCGTCCATCTTCAGGTTGGAATGCACCGAGGCCACTACAAAATCGAAGGTTTCGAGCACCGTGGCTGAATAGTCCAGAGACCCGTCGCCGAGAATATCAGCTTCTATTCCCTTGAAGATTCGGAAGGGTGCCAGCTCTTGGTTCAGCTGGTCGATTTCGCGTTGCTGCTGGCGCACCCGCTCCGGAGAAAGGCCATTGGCGTAGTGAGCGGCCTGGGAATGGTCGCAGATGCCGAGGTACTCATAGCCCTGGTCGCGCAGGAACGTGGCCATTTCGCGCAGGCTATGGCTACCATCGGAGTAGGTGCTGTGGTTGTGCAGGGAGCCGCGCAGGTCGGTATCCTGCAGCAGCTCGGGCAGCTTATGGGCATGCGCCAGTTCCAGCTCGCCCAGACCTTCGCGCAGCTCGGGCTCCACGTACTGCAGGCCCGCCCGCTGATAAAGCTCCGGCTCCGAGGTAAACCGCTCCCGCTTGAGCCACTGCCGAAGCGTAGCGGGCTGCCCGGGCTTAGCCTCGGGCAAGGCTTCGGACAAGTGAGCTTCCGCCGCCGAGTGCACCAGCAGCTGGTTGGCGAAGTCGGCTGGGGCCGTAAAGATCAGCTCCACTTTCACACCCGACGCGGCAGCGCTGCCGCGCCACGCAAAAGGCCCGCTGCGCTGCGGCTCGGCCATCAGATCCTGTAGCTTCCCCAGCGCAGTATGCACCGCGGCCGGTTGGGTAGTAGCTACCACCAGCTGCACCGTTTCCACGATTTCCAACCGCCGGCGGACTTCCCCCGTTACGGCTACCTGCTCCACGCCCGGCACCTTGCGCAGGTGCTCGGCTAAGCCTTCTGCCAGCTCTTCGGCCTGAGGATACAGCAGCTTGCCCTGGCTCTGGTTGGTAAACTCCAGCGCCGCGAGAATGGCGTCCTGGGTTTTCTTGCCGAAGCCCTTCAGCTTGCTTACTTCATCCCTCTCCGCGGCCTCGCGCAGCTGCTTCGGGCCCTCAATTCCCAGCTCCTTCCACAGGCTGCGGATCTTTTTGGGCCCGATGCCTTTCACCTTCAGCAACTCGACAATACCGGGCGGGGTGCTGTTGAGCAGGCGCGTCAGCTCCTCGAAGCTGCCGGTGTCGAGCATTTCCGCCACCTTGGCCGCCGCGGTTTTGCTTAGGCCGGTGCGGTCGGGCAGGCCCGTGCGCTCCAACTCGGCTACGGGCACGCTCAGTTGCTCCAGGGCATTGGCCGTACCTTCGTAGGCCCGGATCTTGAAGGGGTTTTCCTCGTGCAGCTCCAGCAGCTGAGCGGCGAGGCGAAAGGCACGAATAAGGGCTCGGTTATCCAAGGCAGTAGCAGGGGTTGGGGGCACGCGCCAGCAAAGGTACGGGCCAAAGTTGTAGATTGCCGGGCAGAACGGCCCGATTCCTTACCGGTAAGACGAACCCGCGGCGGCGAAGTTGCCGTTGTCCTGTTTCCCCGATTTCTCTTCCCCCTGCGTATGCGTTTTTCTCTTCTGCTTGCCTGCCTGAGCCTGGTGCTGATGGCCAGTACCTGCACCAGCTCCGACCCCCGGCGCGGCAACAGCCGCCTGCTCTTGCTGGAGCGCACCTGGCTGCACGCCCACGAAGAAGACCAGGGCGACCTTCGCGTGTACCGGCCCAACACGTATGCCTTCCCGCCTTCCCGGGGTCGTACCGGGTTTGCCTTTGAGCACAATGGCCTGTTCACGCAGTATGACATTGCCCCTACCGATGGCCTGGAGGGGCACCGCGGCCAGTGGAAAGCTCTAACCGAAAACCAGCTCAGCATTACCCTCGACGACCACAGTGAGCCCGACTACCAGTTGGAAATAGTGACCCTGGAACCCGACCTGCTGAAAGTCCGGCGCACCCAGTAAGGCAACAGCCAAGCACTCCTTCTGGCCAGCTAATTGCTCTGCTCATCTGTGGAACCGCTACGGCAGTGCGTTGGGTCGCTAACCACCGCCTTCGGGCCGCTGCCCTCAAACAGAATTTTTGCCTGCGCCCGAATTATTTTAGCGCACCCATGTAGATATAATTATCTCATTATCAGAATAAAGTAAATACACCCCAGTTTTTTTTGCTTTTACCCCAAGATTTTTTTTCACCGGCTTGCAACCTCCCGGCCTTTTCCTCCCTCCTACTTACTGAACGCCCGCAACTCGGGCCCAGCGAAGAACCCAATGTCGGTTTGCCGGTCGCGGCAAAACACACTTGATTTTGGGAATTGAGGAGTTTGGGAAACCCTTCCGGGAGTGCCGGGGTGGTGGCTCCACGGTAGGCGGTTGATTTGTAGCCAGGCCGAAGTAAGAGAGGAGGTCGAAATTCTTTTTCGACCTTTCGACCTGGTTCGCCAAATCAAACCATTCTTCCCAAACTCCTCAGTTCCATATTTCGCTACTTCCCCTCATGCAGTACTGGTTAGTAAAATCGGAGCCCGCGGCCTACTCGTGGGCTGATTTCGTTCGTGATGGCCACACCGACTGGACCGGGGTTCGAAACTTTCAGGCCCGCAACTACCTGCAGCAGATGCAGCCCGGCGACTTAGTGCTGTACTATCACAGCGTTACGAGCAAAGAAGTGGTGGGCGTAGCCGAAGTAGCGGCTGCCGCCGCCCCCGATGCTACCGCCGAACCCGCTAGCGGCTGGGTGGCCGTAGCCCTACAGCCGCGGCAGGCTCTGGCCCGCCCCGTTTCCCTGGCACAAATAAAACAAGACAGCCGCCTCACCCAGATCGGCCTGCTTCGTCAGTCTCGCTTGTCGGTTATGCCCCTGCGCGCCGCTGAGTTTGACACCATTCTGGAGCTGGGCAGCTAGCTTACGGCGTCTTACATGGGGCCACCAGCCCCGGGCAATGCAAGGATTTGCGCCGTTCATGCCGTATATTGGGTAGAGCAACCTAACCCCCCTTTTTATGCGGCATTTCTTCCTACTGGGCTGGTTTTGGCTGATCGGCTGCTGCGGCGCCTGGGCCCAAGTGCCGCAGCAGCCCGCCCGGTTTGAGCTAGCGCTGGAGCCCAGCAACAGTGATATTCAGGTGCTGCCGCTGCCCGATAGCAGCGTGATTCTCCTCGTGCAGGAAGAATCCTACAATATGAAGCCGGACAAGCTCTACTTCCAGAAGCTGGACGCCGGGCTGCAGCTTGAGTGGCAACGGCCTTTCACGGTGGAACGGGACTACGAACTGGTGCGCACCTGCTCGGAAAGCAACCAGGTATACGCCTTGTATCAGTCAGTCTACCGGCCTACGCACCTGCTGGCCGTGCACCTGGACGGCCGCACGGGACTGATAAAAACCAGTTCCTTCGATACGCGCATCTCCCGCGACATCTTCGAGCTGAAGGCGCTGGGGGGCCGGCTCTTCGTCACGGTACTGGTGGACCAGCACCTGACCATCCTGCACCTTGACCTGGGTACCCAGCAAATGCGGTTTCTGCCGTCGGTGTATGAGCAGTTGCCCGCTCAATTTACGTTTCTGGCCGATTCCGTGACGAAGCGTGCTGCCTTCGTGCTTACCCAAACCAACGGCATGAAGTCCCGGCTGCAGCTGAAACAGCTTTCCCAGGATGGTATGCTGCTGCGCACCGAGTTTATTCAGGCCGAAAGCGAAAGAAACCTGATTACGGCTCAGCTCAGCCCCGGCGACAGCACTACGCGGCTGGTAGCGGGCACGTACACGCTGCGCGACCCGCGCTATTCCCAAGGTTTATTTGCGGCCGACCTCAATGCGGGTACTACCCCGGGCGGAGGGCGCAAGTCCATGCGCTTCTACGATTTTCTGAGTCTGAAGCACTTCTTCGACTTTATGAAGCCCAACCGCGAAGCCCGAATCCGGGAGAAGGGGGCGCGCCGCCGGGCTGCCGGTATGCCCATGCGCCTGCACTACCGCCTGCTCATGCACGACATGCTGCCTACCCGGGAAGGCTATGTGGTGACGGCGGAGGTATACTATCCCCGCTACCGGTATTCTTCCTTCGGCGGACCTATGACGAACAGCTACCGCCAGTTTGATGGCTACCGGACCACCCACGCCATTGTCTGCGGCTTCGACCGGCAAGGCAATTTACTCTGGGACAACACCTTTGTCCTTCAAAATGTCGAGACCTTCGAAATTCAGGAAACCGTGAGCCTGCGCCCTCTGGCGGATGGGCGCCTGGTGCTGGCTTACCTGGACGAGGAAGCTATTCGCTACAAGATTGTAGACCGCACGACGCCTTCCCCCAACGACCTGACGGTGCCGTTGCGCACCACCCTGGCCGATAAAAAGGAAAAGCCCTCCTATACCTCTCAGGAAGCGCTGGTAGAATGGACCGGGGGTAAGTTTCTGGCCTATGGCTACCAGCACGTGCGCACCGAAAAGGGCCCGGCCCGAGACGTATTTTTTCTCAACACCGTTGTTTTTGACTAGGTAGTGGCTGGCCGTAAACCGGCAAAAGGCGTATGTTGACGAAAACATTCTCTTTTTGCTATGCATAACCGTTTCCTTTTTCTCCTGCTTGCTACGGGCCTGCTGTGGATGGCTGGCTGCCGCGCCGCCGGACCCGAGCAACCCGCCCGTACCGTGGCCGAGTTCTTCCGCAAATATGAAAGCCGCTCGGGTTTTAAAGCCCAGACAATTGAAGCCAACTTCGCCACCCGGCTCTTGCTAGGCCAGTTAGGCCGCATAGGGGGTGATAATGAAACCACCCAGGCCGTGGCCGCTTTGCGCAGCGTGCGGGTACTCACCTTCACCCCTACTTCCGGCGGCGCCCGTAACCTGGTTGCCCGCGGCCTGACGCAGGAAGTAGATGGCTTGCTGCAAAACGAGCGGTACGAGCCGCTGCCCATAACCAACAACGCCGATGCCACCACGCAATTTAAGTTCTCGGCGCGCCGCCAGAATGGCCAAGTACAGGAGGTAGTGGGCACCAGTCAGGTAAACGGCGTCCCCGATTCATTTGTCCTCATGGCCATTTCTGGCAACTTCACCGAAAGCCAGCTACAGCAGCTGCTCAAGTTTTTGCCCGGCGCGGTAGATCAGTTACCCAAATAATAGCACCGCCTCACCTACGTTTGTGCCCCGCCCGTAAATTGGCGGGGCTTTTTTTGCTACCAGCTTGGCAGGCTTCAGCGTGCAGGTAAGACCCGCCACCATCCCTGAACATTGCCGCTGTTACCAGCGCGTACCGAGCTTGGGGCATCAGTAATACCATCTTACAGTTCAGGCAATGCCATACCTACGCCACGCTGGGCCACCAAGTAGTGGGCCCAGTCAGCCAAAAGATTGGCCTGCATTATCGGTGCTCCGCTTATTGGATTTGGACAATCAACAGGTGGTTTATCTTATTCTTTGGCTGCAGCTCACACACTATAGCCAACAAAAAAGGCGAACCAGAGCGGTTCGCCTTTTTTGTTATGGCCGGGCAGCTTAGGGCTGCGGCTGGCTCGGAATATAGAACTCGAACTTGAACTCGACGCGGCGGTTTTTGGCCATACCCGAAGCCGAGCCATTGGCAGCTGCTGGCCGCGACTCACCGAAGCCTTGCGTGACTACGCGGGCCGGATCGATGTTCTTGCCGGTGAAGTAACGCTTGGCCGATTCGGCGCGGCGCTCCGAGAGGCGCTGGTTGTACTCGTCGGTCCCGCGGCTGTCAGCGTGGCCCGAGATGCGCACGGCGTACTCGGGGTGGTCCTTCAGCACCTGCACCATTTTATCGAGCGTGCCATAAGAGGTGCGCTTAATCACAGTGCTGTTGGTTTCGAAGCGCACAGGCTGCTCGAGGCGGCGGATGCTCTCCGGAATTTCGGGGCAACCCAGCGAGTCTACTTTAGCACCGGCGGGCGTGCCGGGGCAACGGTCTACGCTGTCGGGGATACCGTCGCCGTCCTTATCGAGGTTGAGGGGGCAGCCGGTGGCGTCTACCTGGGTACCGGCGGGGGTGTCGGGGCACTTATCGTCCTGGTCGCGCACGCCATCGTTGTCGGCATCGGGGCAGCCGCGGAGGGCCGCTTTTCCGGCCTGGTCGGGGCAGTCGTCTTCGGAGTCACGCACGCCGTCATTGTCACGGTCGGGGCAGCCATCGAGGGCTTTCGAGCCGGCTTCGGTGGGGCACTTATCCTGGTAGTCGGGCACCCCGTCCTTGTCGCCATCGAGGGGGCAGCCCTTTTCATCCACGGCTACGCCGGCGGGCGTGTTGGGGCACTGGTCTTTGCGGTCGGGCACCCCGTCGTTATCAGTGTCTTTGGCTTTGCCGAAGGCAATGGTAATACCAGCCGTGTGCTGCAGGAACCGGTCGTCCCACTTGTTGTCGTCGCGGGCAGGGTCGCCGTCGAGGTTGGCATTCAGCGGAATATGCTGGCCCGTCTGCACGAACAAGCCCACCGCGTCGGAAACGCGGAAGTTGATACCAGCAGCCCCGAACAGGTCAAAGTAGCTTTTGTCGCTGTCGGTGTTCAGGCTGGCGCCATTGCGGTTGATGGTGCCTTCGCGGCTGGTGTAGGTGAGGCCTGGAGCGGCCAGCAGGTAGGGCTGGATAACGGCATCCTCTTTTAGGGCCCAGCCATTGTTCAGCTTCAGCTTCAGGCCCAGGTTCACGTTCACCACGTTGGTGGCAAAGCTGCTCCCAAAGTAAGGGCTGCTCAGGGGGCTGGTCGTTTTCTTGAGCTCCACGTAGTTGCCGCTCAGCAGCACATCAAGGCCCGGCGACAGGTAACGGTTAATGGAAATGCCCGGTCCGTACTTGTTTTCGCCCCACTGCCAGAAGTCAGAACCAAAGTTGCCTTTGTACTGGAAAGCGTTGCCGGTGAGGCTGATGGCCATTTTGCGGTCAGCCGTCTGGGCTGCACCCTCTGGCGCAGTGGCCAGCAGAGCAGCTCCGGACAGCAGAGCAGAAGCTAGAATCTTTCTCATTGTGAGAAGGTTAGGTGGAACAGATGCGTGTACAGCAGACAGCGGAAAAATGCCTGAAGACAGGTTTTTTACTAGCTGCCTATACTGACACCCGACCATAAAGTTGTTGGAAAAAGATTTGCGGCCGACTACGCTCCCCCGCAGCCAGGCGCTGCTACCAGTACTTATTATCTGATAATCACTATATTATAACCATACCATAGCTCGACTTTTTTTACAGTAGCCCTTTTAGCAACAAAAGCGTAGCCCGCCAGAGGCAGACTACGCTTTTACTGTTTTAACGGCGGTACCAGCCGGTTAGCGGCGCTTGGGAGCCGCTTTCTTCACAGGGGCTTTTTTCACCGGCGCTGCTTTCACGGGTGCGGGCGGAATTGCCGGAGCTGGTCCATACTTGGTTTCGGCCGGATTCGGGTCGCCGGGCAGGTACACATCAAACTCGACGCGACGGTTAACGGCCCGGCCGGCTTCGGTCGCGTTGTCGGCAATGGGCTTGGACTCGCCGTAGCCGTGCGACACGATCCGCTCGGCGGGAATGCCCTTGCTGAGCATATAAGTGCGGGCCGAAGCCGCGCGCTCATCCGACAGGCGCAGGTTATAGTTGTCGTCGCCCTTATTGTCGGCGTGGGCCGAAATGCCGAGGCTGTAGTCGGGGTAGGCGTTCAGAATCTGCACTAGGCCGTCGAGCGTGGGGAAGGAAATAGGCTTCAGGGTAGCCTTGTTGAAGTCGAACTGAATGAACTTGGTGGCTTCCTGGAGCTTCTTTTTCTCCTCCACTTTCATCTCGGGGCAGCCTTTGTTGGAGGCGGGGCCGGGGCGGTTGGGGCAGCGGTCCTGGTAGTCGGGCACACCGTCACCATCTTTGTCGAGGGGGCAGCCGTTGGCATCCACCGCTACACCGGCGGGGGTATCGGGGCACTTGTCGCTGGCATCGGTTACGCCGTCGTTATCGGCGTCGGGGCAACCGCGCAGCTCTGCTTTGCCAGGCGTATCGGGGCAGGCGTCGTCGCCGTCGCGCACACCGTCACTGTCGCGGTCGGGGCAGCCTTCGAGGGCCGCCAAGCCGGCTTCGGTGGGACACTTATCCTGGTAGTCGGGCACCCCGTCCTTATCACCATCCAGGGGGCAGCCGGTGGCATCCACGGCTACGCCCTGGGGCGTATTGGGACATTTGTCCTTGCGGTCGGCCACGCCGTCGCCGTCGGCATCCTTCATCTTCCCAAAGGCTACCGTGAGGCCCACCGTATGCTCCAGGAACCGGTCGTCGAAGGCGTTGTCGTCGCGGGTTAGGTCGCCGTCGAGGTTGGCTTTAAGGGGAATGTGCTGGCCGGTCTGCACGAACAAGCCCACGCCATCGGCCAGACGGAAGTTAATACCAGCGGCCCCAAATACGTCGAAGTAGCTTTTGTCCTCGGCCAGGTCCAGCGTCTGGCCGTTGCGGTTGAAGGTCCCTTCGCGGCTGGTATACGTCCAACCGGGAGCGGCCAGCAGGTAGGGCTGAATGAACGCGTCTTCCTTAAAGGCCCAGCCGTTGTTGAGCTTGAGCTTCAACGCCAGGTTCACATTCACGATGTTGGTGGCAAAGTTGCTGCCGTAGAAGGGCGCCCCCGCATCGGTTGACTTCTTGATTTCGACGTAGCCGCCGCGCAGGCCCAGGTCGAGGCCGGGCGAGAGGTAGCGGTTAAAGGAAATGCCCGGGCCGTAGTTGTTGGAACTCCAGTCCCAGAAGCCGGAACCATAGTTGCCCTTGTACTCGTAGGCGCTGCCGAAAAGGCTGATGGCGGTTTTTTTATCAGCAGTCTGGGCCTGAGCCGGCGGCGTGGCCGCCAGCGGAATCAAGCCCAGCGCCAGGCAGGTGGTAAGCAGGTGTTTCATGGATAGACAGAAAAGTAGTGGTGGAGCCCCGCACCCAGCCCTTGAACTGTAGCTGGCAGGACTTGCCGTCTGCTATACCTTTCCCATTCGCCTAAGGTTGTAGTATACCTTTTTTAAATTGAAATAAACTCAGCCTAAACAACTAAAAAGCAAGGTCGTTCATTGCCCTGGCACTCGCGCACAAAAAACCGCCACCCAGCTTCTGCAGCTGAGTGGCGGAGAAATTATGCGTTGCCCGTCCGTTAGTTCCGGCCTTGCCGCATCAGCCGCTCAATATCGTCGGCTTCCAGCGGGATATGCTTCATCAGGTCGTCGTTGCCGGTTTTGGTGATGAGGATGTCGTTTTCGAGGCGGATACCCAGGCCTTCCTCGCGGATGTAGATGCCCGGCTCGCAGGTGTACACCATGCCCGGCTCAAACACGCGGTACTTGGCGCCCACGTCGTGCACGTCGAGGCCGAGGTAGTGGCTGGTGCCGTGCATGAAGTACTTTTTGTAGAGCGGGGCGGCGGGGTCCTGGTTGCGCACGTCACTCTCGTTGAGCAAGTCCAGCTTGATGAGTTCCTGCTCCATGGTGCGGCCCACGGCGGCGTGGTAATCCTCGATGTTGTTGCCGGCTACCAGTTGCGAGGTAGCAAACTTCATCACCCGCAGCACAGCCTCATACACGGCCCGCTGACGCTTGGTAAACTGGCCATTGACGGGGATGGAGCGCGACAAGTCGGCGGCGTAGTTGGCAAACTCGGCCCCAAAGTCCAGGAGCAGCACGTCGCCGTCGCGGCACTCCCGGTCATTGCTCACGTAGTGCAGGATGCAGGCATTGGCCCCAGAGGCAATGATGCTGCCGTAAGCCGGCCCGCGCGAGGCATTGCGCAGAAACTCGTGGTAGATTTCAGCCTCAATTTCGTACTCCATCACTCCGGGCTGCACAAATCCCAACAAGCGGCGGAAGGCTTTGTCGGTGATGTCGCAGGCGCGGCGCATGAGGCGGATTTCCTCCTCGCTCTTAATGGCCCGCAGGTGGTGCAGGATAGGCGCCGCCCGGCGGTACTGATGCAGGGGGTACGCCTCGCGCAGCCACTTGCCCAGCCGGGCGTCGCGGGTTTCTACCTCCACCACCGCGCGGATGTGCTCATTGGTGTTGAGGTACACGTTTTCGGCCTCGTTCATGAGGGCCGGCAATACCGTTTTGAACTGCTCCAGCCACATGATGGTGCGCACCCCAGACTGCTGGCGGGCCTGCTCTTTCGTCAGCTTATAGCCTTCCCATACCAGAATATGCTCCGAGGTTTCCTTCAGGAACAGAATTTCGCGGTACTGGGGCAGCACGGCATCGGGGAAAATCACCAGTATGCTTTCTTCCTGATCTACCCCGGAGAGGTAAAACAGGTCGTTGTTCTGGCGGAAGGGCATGGTGCCGTCGGCGTTGGTCGGCATCACGTCGTTTGAGTGGAAGATGGCCAGGGAAGCGGCGGGCAGCTGCTCGGTAAAGCGGCGGCGGTTTTCACTGAAAAGCTGCGGATCGATGGAGCCGTAACGCATAGGAAGCGGAAAAAGAAAGGTAGGATAACGCGGCGGGAAGGCGCGGGGCGCAAGTTAGGGGAATGACGCGCATCCGCGCCCAGCGTTGCCTACCTTTGTGGGCTCCTTTCGCGTGTTTTTCTGCTCATGCCTGCTGCTTCCGCCCGCGCCGTTCTGCTGATTCAAACTGCCTTCATTGGCGACGTTATCCTGGCCACGGCGCTGCTGGAGTACCTGCACCAGACCCAGCCCGGTACGCCCGTGGATTTTCTGGTGCGCAAGGGCAACGAAAGCCTGCTGCTGGGCCACCCGCACGTGCGCCGGGTGCTGGTGTGGGATAAAAAGCAAGACAAGTACCGGGGCCTCTGGCGCCTGCTGCGTCAGATCCGGCAGGCCCACTATGGCCGCGTGGTTACGCTGCAGCGGTTTGCCTCCACGGGCTTCCTTACGGCTTTTTCCGGGGCGCCCGAGCGGGTGGGCTTCCACAAAAATCCTTTTGCCTGGGGCTTCACCCGCGCCGTGCCCCACGTTATTGGCGACGGGCGCCACGAGGTAGCCCGCAACCTGGCGCTGCTTTATCATGAGGAATCAGGAATGAGAAATGATGAAAACTCCTCGTTCCTCATTCCTGGTTCCTCCTTGACGCGCCCCCGCCTCTACCCTACCGACACGGATGAATCAGCCGCAGCTCTGGCGGCGGCGCGCGCCGAAGGCAGGCCATACATCTGCGTGGCCCCTACTTCGGTGTGGTTTACCAAGCAGTTTCCGGAGGAGCAGTGGCTGAAGCTGCTGGCGGCGTTGCCGGCGCAGTACACGGTATTTCTGCTGGGTGGCCCGCCCGATGCCGCGGCCTGCGCGCAGCTGCTGGCCCGCAGCGCACGGCCCCACGTGGTGAACCTCGCGGGGCAGCTTTCCCTGGTAGCCTCGGCGGCGCTGATGCGGGGGGCCGTGCTCAACTACGTCAACGACTCGGCCCCCATGCACCTGTGCTCGGCCGTGGATGCGCCCACCTGCGCCGTGTACTGCTCCACGGTGCCGGCTTTTGGGTTTGGGCCGCTCAGCTCGTTTGCCCGCGTGGTCGAGGTGCCGCACGTGCTGGAGTGCCGGCCCTGCGGCCTGCACGGGTACAAAGCCTGCCCCCTCGGCCATTTCCGCTGTGCCCACGATATTCAGACCCAGCAGCTGCTGGCCGTGCTGGCGGAAGCGGAGCGGCAATGAGGATAATGGGCGAATGAGGTATGAGCAAGTGTATGTCAATGCTTCAACAGCTTACCTTCATTCACCCATGGCCCTCTTGCCCCTCCGGCTGCGTACTTTTGTAGATTCCTGAAACCCAGAAGCCCGGCTGGCCGGTTATACTGGGCCGGGGCGGGGACTGGTGCCTGAAACCACGTCCCCAAGACCCTAAGACCCCAAGACCCTTCCAAGAATGTCTGAATACGACCTGTACGAGCTGCCCAACGGCATCCGGGTTCTGCATAAACAAGTACTGCACACCAAAATTGCGCATTGTGGCTTCCTGCTGGACATTGGCTCCCGCGACGAGAAACCTGCCCAGCAGGGCCTGGCGCACTTCTGGGAGCACATGGCCTTCAAAGGCACCGAGAAGCGCAAAAGCTTTCATATTCTGAACCGCCTCGAAACCGTAGGTGGGGAGCTGAACGCCTACACCACCAAGGAGAAAATCTGCTTTTACGCCTCCCTGCTCAGCACCCACTTCGAGCGGGCGTTTGAGCTGCTCACGGATCTGACGTTTCACTCCGTATTCCCGGAAAAGGAAATCGAGAAGGAGCGCGGCGTGATTCTGGAGGAAATGTCCATGTACGTGGATGCTCCCGAAGACGCCATCATCGACGACTTCGACGCGGTGGTGTTTGGCAACCATTCGCTGGGCCACAATATTCTGGGCACGCGGGAAAGCGTGAGCAGCTTCCAGCAGCCCGATTTTCGGCAGTTTCTGCAGGAAAACGTGCGCACCGACCGGTTGGTGTTCAGCTCCGTAAGTAACCTGCCTTTCAAGGAAGTAAAGCGCCTGGTCGATAAGTACCTGGCCCCGCTGCCACCCAAGCTGGGTGAGCGGCCCCGGATTCCGTTTGCGGGCTACCAGCCCCTGTCGCGCATCGAGCACAAATCCATTACCCAGGCCCACTGCCTGATTGGGGGCGCGGCCTACGCCATCGAGGACGAGCGGCGGATTCCGTTTTTCCTGCTCAACAACCTGCTGGGCGGCCCCGGTATGAACTCCCGCCTGAACCTGGCCGTGCGCGAGAAATACGGCCTGGTGTACACCATCGACTCTACCTACTCGCCCTACACCGATACGGGCTTGTTCGGCATCTACTTCGGCACGGAGAAAAAGCAGGTGAACCGTACCATCTCGCTGGTGCAAAAGGAGCTCAAGCTGCTGCGCGACAAAACGCTGGGCACCTCGCAGCTGCACGTAGCCAAGGAGCAGCTGATGGGCCAGCTGGCCATGGCCGAGGAAAGCAACGGCGGCCTGATGCAGCTGCTGGCCAAGAGCACCCTCGACCTGGACCGGGTGGAGCCCCTCACCGAAATCTTCGAGCGGATTAAGCGCATCACGGCCCCGGAGCTGCAGGGCATTGCCCAGGATTTGCTGCGCGAAGACAACCTGAGCGTGCTACAGTATTTGCCGGAGTAGCGGCAACGCAATGGTTGAGCGAGTTTACCCTCTTTCAGATGCACCAGTCAGTGTAGCTAGCTGGCTGCTGTTCCTTTAGTATCATCCGCCCTCTAGCCGCCCAGCTAGCAACTGCTACGTATGCCAATCTTCGGGCACATCAGCTACTACCGCCCCGGTGACGTTCTTCCGTCCCGGTTGGCGCTAAGCCAAGCGGGCTTGCACCGGCCTACGCGGGCCGGCATCAGCGGTAGCGCAGCCGAAGGTGCTGACTCCATTGTGTTGGCCGATCAGTACGAAGACGATGTGGTAGCCGAAACTTATTTGCTCTACGCCGGGCACGGTGGACGCGACCCAAAAACTGGCCATCAAATCACCGACCAAGAACTAAACTCCCGTAACCAAGCCTTGTGCCGAAGCTTGGAAACAGGTCAGCCGGTGCGTGTTTTCCGAAAGGTAGAAACTGAATCTGGCACTGGCTACCGCTACGAAGGTCTTTTTCGGGTAAATGGTGCTTGGTACGAGGCTGGGAAATCGGGCTTTCGGGTCTGGAAGTTCCGGCTGGTACCTTTGCCGCCCGACGCCTAATCTAACCTCCCTGCATGTACTCCGCCGACGACGCCCAGCTTTACGCCGACCGCCACACTTCCCCGGAAAGCCCCCTGCTGGCCCGCCTCAACCGCGAAACCCATGTGCAGCTCCTGCACGCCCGCATGCTCTCGGGCCACGCGCAGGGTCGGCTGCTGAGCATGCTCAGCCACATGGTGCGCCCCCGCCGCGTGCTGGAGCTGGGCACATTCACGGGCTACTCGGCCCTGTGCCTGGCCGAAGGGCTGGCGGAAGCTGGCGAGCTGCACACCATAGAGCAGAACCCCGAGCTGGAAAGCCGCATCCGCCGCTACGTGGCCGAAGCGGGCTTGACCGGCAATATTCACATCCACATCGGCGACGCCCGCCGCATCGTGCCCGAGCTGGCCGAAACCTGGGACCTAGTGTTTATCGACGCTGACAAAATCAACAACGACACTTACTATGAGCTGGTGCTGCCCCAGGTGCGCCCCGGCGGCTTTCTGCTGATTGACAATGTGCTGTGGGGCGGCAAAGTGCTGGACGGCTACCCCGTGAAACCATCCGACAAGGACACCCAGGCGGTGCGGGCCTTCAACGCCAAAGTGCAGGCCGACGAGCGGGTAGAAAACGTGCTGCTGCCCCTGCGCGACGGACTGCTGCTGGTGCGCAAGCGGTAGGGCAACCCAGAAAATAACCGTGCTTTTTCGGGTACTCGTTAAACGTCTGGGCTTGGGTTGCGTCTATGGTCTTATGTGACCTTTTCAAGACGTAATGCAAAAAGCTCTTTTCCTCGGTATTTTTCTGTTTTTCGCTACGCTCTCCAGTCTGCTGGCCCAGACCACTACCGTGCGCGGGCGCGTACTGGACGGAAAAGACCAGTCGCCGCTAATTGGGGCTAACGTGGTACTTACGCGCCAGCCTGGAACCCAGAAGCTGGGCACGGCTGTAGATACCGAAGGCAACTTCTCTATTACGGATGTACCCGCCGGCACCTACCAGCTTACTATTTCCTTTCTGGGCTACCAGAATGTGGAGCGCACCGTGGAAGTCACCGATCAGCCCCTGGAGGTGGGTGCTGTACCGCTGCAAGCCGGTGGAGTGCAACTCAAAGGGGTGGAGGTAACGGGCCGCGCCCCCGCCGCCGTGCAGAAAGGCGACACGGCCCAGTACGACTCCCGGGCCTTCAAAACCAACCCCGACGCCAACGCCCAGGACCTGATTACCAAGATGCCCGGCGTGACGGTAGATGCCAACGGCAAGGTGCAGGCCCAGGGCGAGCAGGTGCAGCGCGTGCTGGTAGATGGCAAGGAGTTTTTCGGCAACGACCCCGATGCGGTGCTCAAGAATATTCCGGCCGAAATCATCGACAAGATACAGGTGTACGACCGGGCCTCGGACCAGAGTCAGTTCACGGGTTTCGACGACGGCAACCAGCAGAAAACCATCAACATTGTTACGAAGCCTTCTTTCCGCAACGGGCAGTTTGGGCGGGTGGTAGCCGGCTATGGCCCCGATCAGGATGGGGGCAAGTACCGCCTCAACGGCAACGTAAACTCCTTTAAGAACAAGCGGCGCCTGTCGGTGCTGGGCCTCTCCAACAACATCAATGAGCAGAACTTCGGCACTGAGGATTTGCTGGGCGTGGTGGGCAACTCGCGCCAGGGCGGCGGGGGCCGCGGGGGCCGGGGTGGTGGGCCCGGTGGCAACGGCGGGGGCCAGGGCGGAGGCGGCAACAACGCCGGGGACTTCCTGGTAAACCAGAACAACGGCATTTCGCGGACGCACGCCCTGGGGCTGAACTACTCCAACACCATCGGCACCAAAACCGACGTACAGGGCAGCTACTTCTTTAACCTCTCTGACAACACCCTGCAGAGCACCACGGCCCGCACCTACACGGCCGATGACCTGCGTTACAATGAAGACTCGCGGGGCAGCAGCCGCAACATCAACAACCGGCTCAACCTGCGCATCGAACACAAATTCGACTCGCTGAACTCCCTGCTTTGGCGCCCTACCCTTTCGGTGCAGCGCAACACCAGCAGCAGCACCCTGGCCGGGGAGCTGTTCAAAGACTTTACCGAACAAAGCGCGCCCGACAGCACCCAGAGCACCAACAACAGCGCCTACCGGGCTGCTCAAACGGGCATCAACTTCAGCAACAACCTGCTGTACCGCCACCGTTTTGCCAAGCGCGGCCGCACGTTTTCCCTAGGCCTGAACCTGGGCTATAACCGCCGGAATGGCAGCAATTATCTCACCAGCAGCAATATTGACTACACCTCCGACCCAGCAGCGGAAAGCCTCACAGATCAATACTCCCGGCTCCGACAGAACGGATGGAGCTGGCGCGCCGATGCGAACTACACCGAGCCTTTGAGCCCACTTAGCCAGCTGCAGTTCAGCGCCACCACCTCATTGGCGCCCAACGACTCGGATAAGCGCACCTACAACTTCGACGCCACGACCGGCCAGTACACAACCGTCAATACTGACCTGAGCAACGTATTTTCCAGCCGCTACATGACGCAGAGCGGTGGCTTGAGCTACCGGTTCAACAACAAGGAGTTTCAGTGGTCGGTGGGGGCCGACGTGCAGTATGCCACCTTGCGCAACGAGCAGGATTTCCCACGGGAGGCGCGCATCAGCCGCAACTTCCTGAATGTGCTGCCCAATGCCACGCTGCGCTATAACTTTTCTAAGCAGCAAAACCTGCGCCTGACGTACCGCATGCGCACCAATAACCCCAACATCAACCAGCTGCAGGAAGTGGTGAACAACGCCAACCCACTACAGATTACCATTGGCAACGCAGCCCTGGAGCAGGAGTTTCAACACAACGCCTTCCTGCGCTACTCGGCCGCGCAGCCCGAGAAATCCAGCTCTTTCTTTGCTTTGCTGGGCGGCTCCTACACGGATAACTATATTACCAACTCCACCCGCATCGTGCGGGAGCCCACCAGCATTGGGGGCGTGGTAATACCAGCCGGAGGGCAGATTACGCAGCCCATCAACCTGAACCAGCAGTACTCCCTGCGCTCGGCCCTTACCTACGGCTTTCCGCTCACGCTGCTCAAATCGAACCTGAACCTGAACGCCTCGGCCACCTACCTGCAAACCCCCGGCTTAGTGAATGAGCAGCTGAACTACAACCGCACTCCGGCCTTCGGCTTCGGGGCCGCGCTCAGCAGCAACATCAGCCCCGAGCTGGACTTCACCTTGTCGTCGAACTCTACCCAGACCTACGTGCGCAACTCCCTGGGCACGCAAATCAACAGCCGCTACTTCCGGCAGAACACCACCCTGCGCTTCAGCTGGATTATGGCCAAAGGCATTACCTTGAAGTCGGACGTGAACCATGTGTCCTACTCGGGCTTGTCGGCGGGGTTCAACCAAAACTTTGTGCTCTGGAATGCCAGCTTAGGCAAAAAACTGTTTGCCAAGCAGCAAGGCGAGCTGCAGCTGTATGCCTTTGACCTGCTGGGGCAGAACAACAGCATCCAGCGCAACATTTTGCCCGCATACACCGAGGATGTGCGCACCAACATTCTGCAGCGCTACCTGATGCTGGTGTTTACCTACAACCTGCGCAGCTTTGGTGGGGCAGGCAACGCCCCGGGCCCCGACCAGGACCGCCCCCGCCGGGACGGGACACCCGGCAGCTTCCCCGGCGGGGGCCGCCCCGACGGGCCGGGCGGGCCGCGGTAGTGCAATTTCCTGATTGGCATAATGCCCCTGCACTGGTTTTCTGGCCAATGCAGGGGCGTTTTTTTCCTGTTTTGGGCTGAAGCCCCCGGAATTTTTCCCCTACTTTGTAAGCTAAGAAGCGCGGCGGCCCGTCGGCGGCGGCCCTTTTTCTACTGCTTACTTATGAAACGACTCGTACTTTTCCTGCTCTGCTGCCTGCCCTTGCTGGTCCGGGCCCAGAGCATTACGGTACCCAAAGAGCTGCCCTTTGCCGGGCTGAAGCTCACCTTTTCGGATGGGGGCCGCACGGCCGTGCAGCAGAAAGTAGATGCCCTCCGGCGGCACAACGCTTCCTTCCTGGCGCGCGTAGCCCTGGCCGACGCCTACTTCCCCATCATCGACCGGGTACTGCAGGAGAAAGGCGTACCCCTGGATTTCCACTTTCTGGCTATTCAGGAAAGCGGCCTGCAGGGCGACGCCCAGAGCATTCACGATGCCGTAGGCTATTGGCAGTTTAAGCGCGAGGCAGCCCAGGATTACGGGCTGGTAATGAACGACGTGGTTGATGAGCGCAAGCACATTACGGCCGCTACCCGAGCGGCGGCCCAATACCTGACGCGCAGCAACCAGCAGTACCGCAACTGGCTGAATGCCTTGCTCACCTACAACCTGGGAGCATCCGGAGCCAAACCTTACACCCTGCCCACCGATGCCGGGGCTACGGCCATGGAAATTACGGAGCAGACCCACCCGTACATTCTCACTTTTCTGGCGCACAAGCTAGCGTACGAGCCGGCCTGCGGGCAAAACCCCAAGCCCGCCCTGCTACTGCAGGAGTTTCCGGCGGCACCCGGCCAGGCCCTGCCCGCCGTGGCCGCCACGCTGCACACCAGCCCCGAGGAGCTGGCCCGGCACAACCGCTGGCTGCTGGCAGGCACTACGGTGCCCACGGACCGGCCCTATACCCTGGTAGTTCCCATCACCGATGCGCTGCAGCTGACGGCCTTGGCCGCCCAGCAGAAGGACGCCGCTACGGCCCTGGTACACGCCCCCAAGCCCGACCCCGAGCAGGTAGAGTTTGTGCGGGTAAACGGCCTGCGCGCCTTGGTGGCCCTGCCCGGCGACACCAAAGAAACCTTGGCCAAGCGGGCGGGCCTGAAGGTGCGCAAGCTCATGCAGTACAACGACCTGTTTGCCTTCGACAACATCGTGCCCGGCCAGGCGTACTTTGTGCAGAAGAAACGCGACAAAGCCGACGTGGAGTACCACGTAGCCCAGCCCGGAGAAAGCGTGACGACGGTGTCGCAGAAATACGGCTTGCGCGCCAAGGCCATCTGGCACAAGAACCGCATGGCCCGCAACGAGGAACTAAAACCCGGGCGCCTGCTGTGGCTACAGCATACCCGCCCCCGCGAAGTGGCCGTGGAGTACCTGCCCGTAAACAACCCGGCGGCGCTGGCAGCCTTCGAGCGGCCCCATGGCGCCGCAGCTCCTGCACCCAAACCTGCGCCTAAGGGTGCGCCCAAACCGGCCGCCAGCTCCGCCCCCAGCAAAAGCCGTCCGGCCGAAGCCGACGTGTATACGGGCCGTACGGCTGCGGGCCAGCGCGTCATCGACGACAATGAGAATGCCGAGGAAGAAGACAGCGTGCAGCGGAAAAAAGGAATAGGCAGCTTGCTGAAAAAGCCCCCCACTGCCACTGCGGCCACCCAACCCACCGAAACTGTCGCTCCGGCCGCCTCCGGGGACACGGCTGCTACCGCTGCTGCCCCCAAGGAAGCTGCGCCCGCGCCGAAGACTTTGTACACCGGCCGGCCGGCGGCACCGGCTCAGCTGCCTCCGGCAGCGCCCGTCGCCGACGAGCCCAGCCAGCCGGCGCCTACAGTGGCGGCCTCACCAACGCCGGCCGCTCCCGCTGCTTCCGCCCAACCCGCCGTGCCTGCCCCCACCCAACCAGCGCCAGCCGCTGCGACTCCGTCGGTTGCGCCGGCCGAAGCAGCGGCGGTTCCCCCGGCGGCGCCCGAAACCGCACTTACGCCCACGCCTGCCCCTGCTCCGGCCACCCCGGCTGCTCCCGTCACGGTTGAGCCAGTTCCTGCTAACGGCGTACACGTGGTTCAGCCTAAGGAAACCCTCTATGGCGTAGCCCGTCGTTATAATCTGCGTCCTGCCGACCTGATTGCCTGGAACAGCCTGCCCGCCAATCCTTCGTTGCGAATTGGCCAATCCTTGCGGGTCACGGCCCCGGCCGAAGTAGCCCCGACCTCGGCTGTCTCTACTCCGCCAGCAGCTGCGCCCGAAGCTGCGCCCATCAAGCATACGGTAGCTGCCAAGGAATCCATGTACGGCATTGCCCGCAAGTACGGCGTGACGGTTCAGCAGGTGCAGGAATGGAATAGCAAGCCTGATACGAGCGTGAAGCTCGGGGAAGTCCTGGTCATTAAAGCAGCTAAATAATTAGGTCTTAGGCACCTTTATCTGGCAGATTTAACCTTACCCAATGCGTTTTTTCTTTCGATTCCTACTGCTGCTTGGCCTGCTTCCTTATGCAAGCCTAGCCCAAGCGCAGGTCCAGGCGCAAGCTACCTTGCCTGCCTCCCCTCCCCCATTGGCCGAGGACTCCGTCCGGGCTATGTCGGCCTTGGTGCAAGCCAGCGTCAGGCAGCTGCGCAGCATCTACTGGGAGCCTAACGACGCCCGTTCCGTACAGCTGATTGAGGCAGCCCTGAAAGACATTCCGGCCTTCAACCAGCGCCTTAGTGCCTATACTACCAGCCTCCCCCGCGAGCAGCAGCAGCAACTGGCCCAGCGGCTGCGCCAACAGCCCTGGCAGGTAGAGCTACAGACCTTGCTGCGTAGCCCTCAATACCGCAATTTCGATGCTCGGGCGGCCAAAAACCCCGCCCTGAAGGCCGCCGCCGCGCGGTTGCAGGCTGCTTCTTTCTTTGGCCCCACGCATGCGGCCCCGGCTCCGGCGGTAGCGGCGGCTACCCCTACGCCAGCCCCGGCCGCGCCGGTTCCTGTGAAGTCAGCTCCAGCCGCCGTGCCAGAAGTTTCGAAACCGACAACGGCCCGGCTCCAGCACACCGTGCAAAAGGGCGAAACGCTGTTCAGCATTGCCCGGCGGTACGGCGTAAAGCCCAAGCAGATCCAGGAATGGAATGCCAAAGCCGATAACGGCGTAAAAATCGGGGAAGTCTTGGCAGTAGAGCCGGCCCGCTAGCCCGGAGCCTTCTTCTCTAGGTAGTATTAAAAGCAAACAGCCTTTCTCCGCGGAGAAAGGCTGTTTGGCTTAGCATAGAACCGGCATATTAGCGAGCCGGGCGGCGCAGGTGTCGAATACCTACCGCAGCCCCGGCCGCCAGCAGCAGGCTTACGCCCCCATCAATGGGAACTGTGGTTGGGTTATCGGGTTGTGGGCCTCCTTCGGGTGGGGAGCCTTGGGCGAAAAGGGGCTGTGCCGCCAGCAGGGTCAGCACGAGCAAGAGCCAGCGAAAATGCATGTCTGAGAAAAAGCTTGTTAGCGAATAACTAGTTTATGGGCCAACACCCCGCCTGCGGTGTGCAATTGGGCCGTGTAAACGCCGGCGGGCAACTGTGGCAGCGCCAGTGTCTGGCGTACACTTCCCTGGGGTGCCGTCAGCGTTTGCGTATGTACCACCTGTCCCAGGCTGTTGAGTAGTTGGAAGCTCAACGCTCCGGACTGCAGGCCATAGGCTTCCAGCGTCAACGCCTCGCCCGTTGTTGGGTTGGGATACAGCATCAATGAGCCAACGGCTGCACTTGGCCGGGTAGCCAGGGGTGCCTGCACGCCCAGGTGCAGCACAAAGCGCTGGGCCGTGGTACCCTGGGGCAGCTCCACCGTGAGGGCACCCTGACGAAGGTTGTGCCAGTAGCCAGCCTGCTTGTCTTCCAGCCACAGGCCTTCCGTCGCCGCAAAATTTTCGAGTTGCAGGGGCCGCAGCGTGTAGCGTCCCGCCGCCGGCACCTGAATAGCCATGGTCAGCTGCTGGGGTTGAGAATCGGCGGGTAAGCCCTGCACGGCCAGTAGCTCGGTTGCACTACGCATCTGATACAAGGACGGGCCGCTGGGCTGCAGCTTAAAGGCGTCGTACTTTCCGTCGAATGCGGCGGTAGCGCCCTCCTGACGGTACGTGTAGAAGACATCCGCCGGTTCGGCATCAGCGGGAGCATCGGCGGGCGCCAGCGCCAGGGCCAGCAAGGGGCGCGTTTCGGCTCGGCGCTGCAGAACGTTTGGTTGGAGCGTGGTTTCGCGGTGGATGTTGCGCAAAGGCAAGGTGGGAGTGCCGGCATTGGCCCGCACGAAAAAGCTCTGTCCCATGCTGATGAGGTGGGCCCGCGGTGCCCCTACTCCGTTCACGTAAGCCACGTAGCGCCCCGTGTACTTGCCCGTAGACTGATAGAGGTACGCCGCCGCGTCGATACCGGCAGGCAGCGTCACCAGGTCCCAGTTCAGGGGCGAAGGATAGGGGTTGCCAACTAGGTTCCAGCCCTGGCCTGTAATACCACGCGTCAGAGGCACGTCATAGTTGCCGTTGTGCAGGGGGCCAACGAAGGTGAGGACCCCAGGCATGGTATGCACGGTGTAGCCTTGGCCGGCCGTCATCTGGTCCGTGGCGGCCGCCGGGGAAGCCCACCCCGCGCTGAAGCTACTGGCGGCCCCGCCCGTCAGGCGGGTTTCATCGTAGGCAAACACCGTCGGGTATGGCTTCACCGCACCAGGGTTGGCAGCCACGTTATAGGCGGGATTGAGCACGGGTGCCGTTCCGCCCGCTACTTGCAGGCTGCTGAACGGCGCTCCGCTTACTGGGGAACTCAGGTGGCGGTACCCCACCGAAGGATTGACGCTGCCATCAATGTAGCGCTGCACCCGCACCGGCCCCACAACGCCGCCGGTACCATTGTTGTACACCGATGCCGTCCCGTCCGCATTCGACTTTAAGGTCAACTGATGGCCATTCGTATTCAGCACGCCGCCGAGCGTGAGCAGGCCACGCACTTCAGTGGTGGCCGCCAGCCGGGCTCCGGCTCCATTAATGCTCAGGTTCAAAAAGCTCAGCGGGGAGTCACTTTCAATGTCGTCCAGCGTGGCCCCGGCTATGCTCACGATTCCCTGCTGGTGGTTGAAGGTACCGTGGTTGACGAACTTGCCTCCCACGGTAAAAACGGTATTGGGCGTGCCGCTAAATGTGAAGGTAGCCCCCACCCCGATGGTGATGTTGCGGACTCCGTTGGTGCTGCCCTTGTACTCGGGGCTGAATGGAGTGCCGGCCGGAATAACCACGTCGTACCCGAACTCGGGCACCGTGCCGCAGCGCCAGTTGGCCGGGTCGCGCCAGTCGCTCGACACAATGCCGGTCCACACGTTGGAGCCGTCCCCGCTGATGTTAACATCTGCTTGGGCATCGGCGTGCAGGCCGGTTACGGCATCGGTTACGCGTACTGTGTACGTGGTTGTCTGCTCGGGCAGGGCTTTCACGACGGGGCCGTCAGTCAGGTTCAGCCCGGCGCTTGGCGACCAGCTGTAGCGCAGGGCCGGCGCCACGGGCGCCTCCGACTGTACCCAGGTGGGCTTAGTTGAGCCTAAGCCAAGTTGGGCATACAACGCCGCCGAGGTGCTGTTGCCCAGGGTCTCGCCGCTGCCTTCATCTGCGTGATAGTAGGCCACCAGCCCGGCCGCTGCCGGGGACACCACCTGGCCGTAGTATTTCGTGAGGTCTGCCTCAGAGCGCGCTATGTTCCACACGCGTATTTCGTCGGCTTGGCCTTTCAGGAATTCGCCGTAGCCCGGCTGCGTGCCTACACTCAGCGGATTGCTGTTGGTGGCAATGGTGCCCGTCTGGGCCTGGTCGAGGCGCTTCACCCCATCAATGAACAGCTTTACGCGCTGCCCGTCGTAGGTGGCGGCCAGGTGGTGCCACGCGCCCCGGTACTGGCTGTAAGGCACCGAGAAAATGCGCCAGGCCCCGTTCAGGTGCAGGTAGAAAACCAGGTCGCTCCAATTGTTATCGGTGCGCGGGAAGATGTAGCCGGTGTTCTGGCTGAACGACGACTTGCACACCACGTTTTGCACGTTGTAAGCGGTAGACGCAGAGGCGTTCAGCCAGGCCTCAATAGTAATGGCCGAGCTGATATCCAGCGCCGCATCGTGCGCGGCGCTGGCAAAGTCATCCGTCCCATCAAACTGCAGGGCCGAACCAGCGGAGAAATTGGCGACGGAAGCAGTAGCCGTCAGCGTGGCCTGCCGGTTGTCGCAGAGCACGACGGAGGTAGGCGACACACTTACCTGCGGCCCCGTTTGGGCCAGCGCCACCAAGGGTCCTAACAGCAGGACGCTTGCCAGCGGTACTCGTAAGCTTGTTTTCATAGAAGAGGTAAAAAGGGCGTTTTGTGCCGCGCTGCTGGTAGCAGAATTCGGCGGCACAAAAATGCGCCGGCCCCAGGCAGCCCTTATACCCACTTTGGGTGGTAGCCTCGCGCTGCCTGCTCACATGAGTATGTGAACTCTAAGCCGGGAAAGGTCTCTTTCCGGCTTTCGAGAAGCAGCGCCCTACTGGTGATACGCCAAAATCCCTTGCCGCGCAACCTTTCCCGGCCACCAATTCGTGGGTAACTTTACCTGATGCTTGGGCCCACTCACGGGCCGGAGCGTGTTGCCCATGCCCGTTTTCTCGCACCTGCACTGCCACACTCAATATTCCCTGCTCGATGGTCAGGCCAGCATATCGGCTTTGATGAAAAAGGCCCAGGCTGATGGAATGCCCGCCGTAGCCCTCACCGACCACGGCAACATGTTCGGGGCCTTCAACTTCGTAGCGGAGGCTAACAAGTACAATGTGAAGCCCATTGTCGGCTGCGAGTTCTATTTGGTGGAAGACCGGCATAAGAAAAGCTTTAGCCGGGAAAAGGGCGAGCGGGACGTGCGCCACCACCAGCTGCTACTCGCCAAAGACCAGGCCGGCTACCAGAACCTGGCCAAGCTCTGCTCCATGAGCTTTATCGAGGGTGTGTATTCCAAGTATCCGCGTATTGACAAGGAGCTGCTGCTGCAGTACCACGAGGGTCTGATTGCCACGTCCTGCTGCATCGGGGCAGAGATTCCGCAGGCCCTGCTCTGGAAGTCGGAAGAAGAAGCTGAGGAGCTGCTGAAGTGGTGGCTCGATGTATTCGGCGAGGATTACTACCTGGAAATCCAGCGCCACGGCCTAAAGAACATCGACAACACGGGTAAAAGCCAGGAGGACCTCAACCAGGTGCTGCTGCGCTGGGCCCAGAAATACAACATCAAGGTTATCTGCACCAACGACTCCCACTACGTGGAGCAGACCGACTTTGCCCCCCACGATATTCTGCTGTGCGTGAACACCGGCGAGGAGCACAGCATCCCCGTGGGCGACTTTCAGACCAAGTACTTCCGGCTGATGTCCCAGGACAACAAGGTGCTCTACGACCACCTTGACAATCTACGCCCCCTCGCCGCCTCTGATGACCAGGTCCGCCGTCAGCTTATGCGCATTGATGAGGAAGCCCAGATGCCCAAGCCCCGGGCCCGCTTCGGCTTCCCCAACGACCAGTTCTACTTCAAGAACCAAGAGGAGATGAACCGCCTGTTCCGGGACGTGCCGGAAAGCGTGGACAACACCAACGAAATTGTGGACAAGATTACCCCGCCCAAACTGCAGCGGGATATTCTGCTTCCCAACTTCCCCCTCCCGCCCGAGCACCCCACCGCCGATGCCTTCCTGCGGCACCTGACGTACAAAGGCGCCTTCGAGGGTTCCAAACGGCGCTATTCTGAGCGCACCCCGGAAATTGAGGAGCGCCTCGACTACGAGCTGCGCGTGATTGAAACCATGGGGTTTGCGGGCTACTTCCTCATCACCCAGGACTTCATCAACCACGGCCGCAACATTGGGGTGGCAGTTGGCCCGGGGCGGGGCTCGGCGGCGGGCTCGGCAGTAGCCTACTGCATCGGCATCACCAACATCGACCCAATCAAGTACTCCCTGCTGTTTGAGCGTTTCCTGAACCCGGAACGCGTGTCCATGCCCGATATCGATATTGACTTTGACGATGTTAACCGTCAGAAAGTCATTGACTACGTGGTGGATAAATACGGCAAGACGCAGGTTGCCCAGATTATTACCTTCGGCACCATGGCCGCCAAGTCCAGCATCAAGGACGTGGCCCGGGCTATGGATTTGCCCCTGCCCCAGGCCAACGACCTGGTGAAAATGGTGCCCGACCAGGTGGGTACTACCCTGACCAAGGCCTTTGCCGAAAACCAGGAGCTGGACATGATCCGGCGCGACGAGGCCCCCGACAACCTGCGCGGGCAGATTCTGCGCCTGGCTACCCAGCTCGAAGGCTCGGTGCGCAACACGGGCATTCACGCCGCCGGCGTCATCATTGCCCCCGACGACATCACCAAGTACATTCCCGTCTCCACCTCCAAGGACTCGGACCTGCTCGTGACGCAGTTCGACGGCAAGGTGATTGAGAGTGCCGGGATGCTGAAGATGGACTTCCTGGGGTTGAAGACCCTGACCATCATCGTGGATGCCATCAACCTGATCGAGCAGAACCACGGCGTCAAAATCGACATCGATGAAATTCCGATTGACGACCCCAAAACCTACGAGCTGTACCAGCGCGGCGACACCATCGGCACGTTCCAGTTCGAGTCGGAGGGCATGCGCATGTACCTCAAGGACCTCAAGCCCACTAACATTGAGGACCTGATTGCCATGAACGCCCTGTACCGGCCGGGCCCGATGCAGTTCATTCCAAACTTCATCAACCGCAAGCACGGCCGCGAGCCGGTGGAATACCCGCACGAGCTGCTGGAGCCCATCCTGAACTACTCCCAGGGCATCATGGTGTACCAGGAGCAGATTATGCAGGCCGCTCAGATCTTGGCCGGCTACTCCCTTGGGGGCGCTGACTTGCTACGCCGCGCCATGGGGAAAAAGGACATGAAGAAGATGGCCCAGGAGCGGGAAAAGTTTGTGGAAGGCGCCAAGAAGCTGCACAACATTCCCGCCAAGAAGGCTTCGGAGGTATTCGACGTGATGGAGAAGTTCGCGGCCTACGGCTTCAACCGCTCCCACTCCGCCGCCTACTCCGTAGTGGCTTACCAGACCGGCTACCTCAAGGCCAACTACCCCGCCGAGTACATGGCCGCGGTGCTCACCAACAACATGGGCGACATCAAGAAGGTGACGTTCTTTATTGAGGAAGCCCGCAAGCAGGGTGTGCCCGTACTGGGCCCCGATGTGAACGAATCCATCCTGAAGTTCAACGTGAACAAGCAGGGGCAGATTCGCTTTGGCATGGCCGCCGTGAAAGGGGCCGGCGAAGCGGCCATTGAGAATATCGTGCAGGAGCGTATGAAGAAGGGACCCTTCACCGACATCTTCGACTTCTCCAAGCGCGTGAACCTGCGGGCCGTAAACAAGAAAACCTTTGAAAGCCTGGCCTTATCGGGGGCCTTCGATTCATTTGAACGCTACCACCGACGGCAGTTCATCGAAGCTCCCAGCGGCGACCAGAACCTGATTGAGAAGGCCGTGCGCATGGCCCAGCAGTACCAGGCTGAGCAGGAATCGGCGCAGCAAAGCCTGTTTGGGGGTGGAGCCTTCGGCGCCGTGGCCATGCCCCTGCCCAAGGTGCCCGACATGGAGCCTTGGCCCGCTACCGAGCAGCTGCGCCGCGAAAAAGAAGTGGTGGGCTTCTACCTTTCCGGCCACCCGCTCGACGACTTCAAGCTGGAAATAGACTCCTACTGCACCTGCGGGCTGGACAAGGTGGAGAGCTACAAAAACCGCGAAGTGACGGTGGCCGGGCTGATTACGAACGTGCTGTTCAAGACCACCAAGACGGGGCAGCCTTTCGTATCCTTCACGGTAGAAGACTATGAATCGTCCCTGAACTTGGCCCTCTTCCGCGACGACTATACCCGTTTCAGCAGTATTATCAACCCCCGCAACTACGACAAGGAGCAAGTGCCGCCCATGTACATCCGGGGCAAATACGCCCAGCGCTTCCGCGACTCCGACCAGTTCGAGTTCAAGATCCTGACCATGGAGCCCTTGTTTAACGTGGCCGAAAAGCTGGCCAACGGCGTGCGGGTGCAGCTGGATCTACGCACCATCACCGAGCCCTTCATGGACCGCTTCATGGAAGCCGTAGAAGGCTGTGTGGGCTCCAAGAAACTAGAAATAAAATTCGCCGAGCCCCACGAGCACATGACGGTAGATATGTATTCCCGCCGCTACCGCATCGAGCCGAAGGAGTTTATCCGCCGCATGCGGGAAATGGAAATCGAGGCCTGTCAGCTTATTTAGGTTTAGGAAGTCAATCGACACTACCTGCCAAACTGGCCGAATGAACTTTCCGGCGCGCTCCTTGTTTGAAGCGCAATCTGCTACCTTGCAGCCTTTGCTGCGTAAGAAGCACTTTACGTTGTCATCACCACAAACCCCCTACTCTTATGGGACATAAAGCCATCGAAATTACCGATGCGAACTTCGACCAGATCATCAACTCCGATAAACCCGTACTCGTGGACTTCTGGGCCGAGTGGTGCGGCCCGTGCCGCATGGTAGGTCCGGTGGTAGAAGAGCTGGCCGGTGAATACGAAGGCAAAGCCATTATCGGCAAAGTCGACGTTGACTCCAACCCGCAAACTTCCGCCAAGTTCGGTATCCGTAGCATTCCTACGCTGCTGGTATTCAAGAACGGCCAGATTGTAGACAAGCAAGTGGGCGCTGTACCCAAGCACGTACTGGCTCAAAAGCTCGACGCGCAGGTAACCGCCTAAGCTCGCGAGCAAAGAAAAAGCCCCGGCATCATCTTGATGCCGGGGCTTTTTCTTTGCTCGCGAGCTTAATAGTGCTGCCCCGGAAAGTCAACGCGTGCTTCCGAAGGCGGTGTGCGAGAGGCCTTGCCATTGCCGAACAGCGAGAAGTTTGGCGCAAAGGAAATAGGCACGGTGTACGTCACGGCTGTGGGCACGTTGTATTCCCGACCCGGCTGAAACTGTGGCAAGCTTTCCACTACCCGGCGGGCTTCATTATCGGCCTCTGGTGCCAAGCCGCGCACGACCCGAACCTGACCGATGCGACCATCTTCGCCTACGGTGTACGACACGTATACCTTCCCGCTGATGCCTTTACGGCGCGTATCTCGCGGGTATTGGGTGGTGCGGCTGATAAAATCGAGCAAAGCCTGCTCGCCTCCTGGGAATTCCGGCATTTGGCGCCGCTGCAGCTTGCCCACGTAGGGGCTACCATCGGGGTTGAAGAAAGCCAGAGCAGGGCCCTTGGCCCGGCTCAGGAGCTCAATGGCACTGAGCTGGCCCGTATCGTAGTAGTAGCGCCACTCGCCTACCGGTCGGCCATACAGATAGCGGCCTTCGGAGCGCTTCTGCCCATTGCGGTGCACCGTTACCCAGCGGCCGGTGCGCTGCCCGCCTTCAAACTGTCCCCGCTCCCGCACTTTTCCATTCTCGTACCAAGCTACGTACACTCCCTCGGGCTCATCATCTTCGAAGTGCACTTGGCTGGCCTTAGTACCGTTGGGATGATACCAGGTAAATAGTCCAGAGCGCCACACCGGGTCGATGCTGGTAAAAAAACCTTTTAACAACAATGTACCATTGAGCGCATGTTCCCGAATGGTATATCCAGTTTCCGTCTTACGGTCAATAATCCTGTAATGCGTGGCACTGTCGGGCACTACTTCTTCGCCTTGCTCATTCAGGTAAATGGCCGGCATGCTTTGGCTCATTCCTTTCCAAGACCAACACAATAACCCAAGGAGTAGTAGGAGTGCTTTCATAGGATGCCTGCTGGAATCGTGGACGTTAAATATACAAAACTAGCATACGTAACCTACCGGTTCAGGTCGCAAAATTATTACTTTCCTCGGGCAATGCTTCCCACCCCGGGCAAAACCAAAGTCGAGGGCAACGCCAGCGTCCGATTTTGACCAGCCCCGTTTTATTCAATTCTTGCCACGCAGTCACAGAATCGGCAAGACACTTATAAATGTTATAATAATTATACTGTATATCCAGCATTACGGGTGGTATCTACATTCATCCACTGGCCCCTCCGGTTACAAAAACAGCCCAGCTACGCCACAAACGGCTATAGGCTGGGCTGCAACAGGTGCGGCTGATGTGCTGAGGTCTAAATCAGTTGAATGGGCCGGTTAAGCGTCTCCTCCAGGGAGATAAGCGTTTCGGTGCGCTCAATGCCCTCAATCAGTTGAATCTTGTCGTGCAATACCTCCCGCAGGTGGTTGGTGTCGCGGCAGATGATGCGGGCAAACAGGCTATAGTTGCCGGTGGTGTAGTAGATGCTCAGGATTTCCGGAATAGCCTTAAGCTGCTCGGCTACGCTGTTGTAAACGGAGCTTTTGTTGAGGTAAATACCCAGGAAAGCATTGATATCGTAGCCTAGCTGGGCATAATCGATGTTGAGCGTAGCGCCCCGCACAATGCCTAGCTCCTCCATCCGAGCCATGCGCACGTGCACGGTGCCCCCGGAAACATGGACTTTACGGGCAATTTCGGTGTAGGGCATCTTGGCGTCATCAATGAGCAAGGCCAAGATCTTCCGATCGGTGTCATCAAGTTCGTAATTGCGGGCCATTTTCAAAAACTATGATTAGTGTTTTTTCAAACAAATGAACGAAATATTAAAAAGAATGTAAATTTTCAGCAAATAGTCTACAATTATTTTACAATAAGGGATTAGTTTTTACCTTTGTCATAATCCAACGCAGAAGGCGGGGACATATTGTAGAATGATGAAACTGGCAGACATGCCCTCCTCTCTCGGGGGTGGAGATTCGGGAAAAACTGGTCCGGCGGCCGGCTAACTACTCCGTGGAGGTTCGAATCCTTCTTCTACAGCTTTTAAATGGGGAATCGTGAGTGGGAAAAAACAAGGACGTATCTGGGTGGGTGCGTCCTTTATCAGGAGGCTGCATCTGGGTGGGTGCAGCCTTTCTTTTTTACCCTATCCCAGCCCCAGATTATTGGGCGGGACGCGTATCGTCCCGGAAAAAATCGCGCAAAGGTCTGTTTTTCTCGGCTAAACTCCATCTTACCTCAAAAGAAAAGCCTCCTCTGCTTGCCAGCAGAGGAGGCTTTTTACTAGCCTATCGTTGCATTCAGCTACTTATAAATTGAAATCTGGGATTTGCCGTCGGCTTTGATATAGCCGCGGTACATGCCTTCAGAGTTGAAGGGCATAGCCACGTTGCCCGCCTGGTCCAGGGCAATCAGGCCCCCGTCCCCACCCAGCTGGCCTACTTTATCGATAGTCGCCTGAGCGGCCTGCTGCACGGGTATGCGCTGGTATTCCACGCGGGCCGCCACGTCGCGCGCCACGGTAGCGCGGATGAAGAACTCCCCCCAGCCCGTACAGGAAACAGCGCAGGACCCGTTGTCGGCGTAGGTGCCGGCTCCAATGATAGGGGCATCTCCAATCCGGCCGTAGCGCTTGTTGGTCATGCCGCCCGTACTGGTGGCCGCCGCCAAGTTGCCGTACTGGTCGAGGGCTACCGCGCCTACGGTCCCATACTTCTTACCTTCGGTGAAGATATTCTCGGCGGCCCCGGTTGGCTTGCTCTTCTTACCGTTCTTCATCTTCACCTTCGTTTTCTTGGGCAACGCTTCCGGCTTGGTAGGAGCATTCAGCACATCGGGGGTGCCGGCACTTTTTTCCTGCTGCAGGGCGTTTTGCAGCTGCTGGTAGCGGGCCTCGGTGTAGAAGTAATCGGGCTTTACTATTTCCAGGCCTTTTTCCCGAGCAAACTGCTCGGCTCCTGCGCCTACCATCATCACGTGCTCCGACTTCTCCATCACGGCGCGGGCGGCACTGATGGGGTTGCGCACGGTGGTGACGCCCGCTACGGCTCCGGCTTTCAGCGTGCTGCCCTCCATAATGGCGGCGTCCAGCTCGTTGCGGCCGTTGTGGGTGAATACGGCACCTTTGCCCGCATTGAACAACGGCGAGTCTTCCATTACCCGCACGGTGGCCTCCACGGCATCGAGGGAAGTACCTCCTTTTTTCAGGATAGCATAACCCGCCTGCAAGGCCTTTTCCAAGGCTTCCTGGTAGGCTTTTTCCTTTTCAGGCGTCATCAGCGCGCGGGTGATGGTGCCGGCCCCACCGTGAATGACGAGCGTAATTCGGCTGGCATCTACGGCCGGAGCTGCCGCCGAGCCAGTGGCCACCTGCGCCAGCAGCGGCGTACCGCTCAGGAGTATGGCCAGCAAGAAAGAAGAAAGCTTTTTCATAGAAAGGGTTGGAAAAGGGTGGTTCATCAAGAAACAACCCACTTACTAGCCAGAGGCTAGCAAGCGGGTTGCGCAAGGTAAGCGAGTTGTCCGCATTCTGCTTTACCGCGTGGCCACGGGCTGAGCCTGGCGGCGGTACTGGGCCAGGCCGGCATCCAGGAACTGGAGAAACCGGGCAGCATCCGGCTCATAGGCTACGGGTTGGGCCAGCACGTGCGCCTGGTCGACCGGGGCGTTGGGGTCGAGCAGCACGTAGTACGGCTGGGCATTCACGTTGAAGCCCGTGAGCTGCAAGTCGGCGTTTTTCTTACCCAGTGTGGTTTTTTGCTTGTTGTCGTGGCGTGAGACGTACCACTCAGCCTGAGGCAGCTCCGTTTTATCGTCTACGTACAGGGCCACTACCACAAAGTCTTCCTGCAGGCGTTTCAGCACTTGTGGGTCGCGCCACACGGTAGCTTCCATTTTGCGGCAGTTGACGCATGCGTGACCGGTAAAATCAATGAACAGTGGCTTACCCGCCGCCCGGGCGCAACGCTTAGCCTGCTCCAGATCGAAGTACCCGGACAGGCCGTGGGGCAGTTCCAGGAAGTCAGCGTGGCGCGGGGTCTCACACTGGCTGTTGACAGCGGCCAGCGCGGGTGCGGCCGGGACGGCGGCGGCCAGGGTAAAATCGTGGCGGCTCTGGGGCGGCAGGTAGCCGGCCAGCAAGGGCAAGGGGGCGCCAAATAGGCCGGGCACCAGGTAAGTCATAAAGCTGAAGGCCAGCACGGCCATCATTAGCCGGCCTACGCTTAGATGAGGCAAGTCGGAATCATGGGAGAGTTTAAAGCGGCCCAGCAGGTAGAGCCCCAGCAAGCCCGACAGAGCAATCCAGAGCACCAGGTAGATGTCGCGCGAAAGCAGGTTCCAGTGGTAAGCCAGATCAGCCATGCTCAGGAACTTCAGCGCCAGCATCAGCTCCACGAAGCCCAGCACCACTTTCACCGTATTGAGCCAGCCCCCCGAGCGGGGCAGGTTTTTCAGCCAGGCCGGGAAGATGGCAAACAGCGTGAAGGGCAAGGCAAAGGCCAGCGAAAAGCCCAACATGCCCACCACGGGCGTTATTCTTTCGCCCTGCGCGGCCAGGCTCAGAATGGTAGCTACGATGGGCCCCGTGCAGGAAAACGATACCACCACCAAGGTGAGGGCCATAAAGAAAATGCCACCCCAGCCACCTTTGTCGGCCTGCGCATCTATCTTATTGACCATACCGTGGGGCAACGTGATTTCGAACAGCCCCAGAAACGACAGGCCGAAGACCACGAACACCACGAAGAAGATAAGGTTGGGCAGCCAATGCGTGCTGATCAGGTTGAGACCATCGGCCCCGGCGAGTACCGTCACGAGCAAGCCTACCACCACATAAATAAAGATGATGGACAAGCCGTAGACTACCGCTTTCAGGATGCCCTGCCGCCGTGTACCGCCACCACTCGTGAAGAAGGACACCGTCATCGGAATCAGCGGAAACACGCAGGGCGTCACCAGCGCCAACAGCCCCGACACGAAGGCCGCCAGGGCGAAACTCCACAAGCCAGTCGCTGGCATAGTGCCGGTGGCCGGAGCGGCCGTAGCCGCCACTGCAGGCTGTACGGTTGGGCTTTCGGCCACCCCGGAATCGGGGGGTACTGTACCTGAAGTGGCCGCCAAAGTAGGAGCCGTGGTATCGGCGGATAGAGCCGGGGCCGCTGCTACGGTGGCTGGCATAGCCGGAGTAGCCGTTGTAGCCGGAGCAGCGGCCGGCGTAGTGGCCGGCGCTACTGCTGCCTGGCCCGTAACCTCAACAGGACCAAAGCTCAGGCTTTGCTCGCCGGGAATGCAGCGCCCATCCACGTCAGTGCAGGTCTGAAACTCCGTCTCGGCTTTGATGGTAAGGGTACCGGGCTGGAGTAGGCGGATGCGCTGGCGGATCTGGCCGGTGCCTTCAAAGTACGTAACGTCGCCCTTGAACACGTCGTCGTACTTCTTTTTGCTGCCAATGGATTTGGGCTTACCTACCAACTCGTAGGCGGGGCTTTTGGCGAAGGTGAAGGTGAACACCGTAGGTCCCAGATCCGGGTCGAAGTCCGTGGCGTAAAGATGCCATTTATCATCAATGCGGGCATTCACAATCAGGTCCAGCTCCTCTCCTACCTGGGCCGTAGGCTTGCTGATGGTGGCGGAAAGCTTGGAAGGGATGAGGATCTGTGCCGGGGCAGCATTGGCCAGCAAGACCAGCAGCAGAAGCGGTGAGAGCAAAAATTTAACAACAGCAGACATACAGCGAAAGCAAAAGCAGCGCACCAATGGGGTGCGTACCTAAACAAAGGTCAGCAAGAAGTAGCACAATTTTTTAGGCGAGGTTGCAGGTCGTAGTGCCCCTTTTTGCCGAACCACGGCCCCAATCCCGCGCCGGGGCCCAACCGCTTGCCTATATTCTCGTACTTTTGTGCTACATATGGATACTGAGCCGCGTGAGCCACAGTGTCCGAACCTATGGCCTTAAACATCTTACTTACCGTTCTGCTCGTGTTGCTGAACGGCTTTTTTGTGGCAGCGGAGTTTGCTTTCGTAAAAGTCCGCATCTCTCAGATTGACATCAAGGCACAGGGCGGCAACCGGCTGGCCAAGCTCGTGCAGAACATGCTGCACGACCTGAATTACTACTTATCGGCCACGCAGCTCGGCATTACGCTGGCTTCGCTGGCGCTGGGTTGGATTGGGGAAAGCGTGGTGGCCGAGGTGGTTATGGCCATTCTGCACCAGTTCAACATCACGCTGGAGCCAAACACGGTACACCAGATTTCGTTGGTTACTTCCTTCTCTATCATCACGGTGCTGCACATCGTGCTGGGCGAGCAGGCGCCAAAAGTGCTGGCTATTCAGAAGCCCGAAAACGTGAGCCTGGCTATTGCCATACCGCTGCGGGCATTTGCCTTCGTCATGTTTCCGCTCATTTGGTTGCTCGACCGGCTTTCCAACATCGTAGCGGGCTTTTTTGGCGGCCAGGCCACCCACGGCTCCGATGCGCACTCCGCCGATGAGCTGCGCCTGCTGCTGGACCAAAGCAAGCAGAGCGGCGAAATTCAGGACTCGGAGCACGAGCTGATCGAGAATGTCTTCGAGTTCAACGACCGGATGGTGAAGCAAATCATGGTGCCGCGCACCAAGATTTCGGCCATCGACGTGAACACGCCCCAGGATGGCATTCTGGAGATGGTGTACAACGAAGGATTTTCGCGCATTCCCGTGTATGAGGGCAACATCGATAATATTATTGGGGTGCTCTACGTGAAGGATTTGCTGCAAATCATCCGGCGCAACGAGGCCATTGAGCTGGCCAAAATCATGCGGCCGGCCTACTTCGTGCCCGAAACCAAAAAAATCAACCGGCTGCTGCGGCAGTTTCAGCGCAAGCACACCCACATGGCCATTGTCTCCGACGAGTTTGGCGGGGTCTCGGGCATTGTCACCATCGAAGACATCATGGAAGAGCTGGTGGGCGAAATCCAGGATGAGTACGACAACGAAATACCGGCGGTGGAGAAAATTTCGCCCACCGAGTTTCGGGTAAACTCCGCCACGGCCATTTCCGACGTCAACGAATACCTGCCGTATCCGCTGCCCGAGGGTGAAGACTACGAAACCGTAGGCGGCTTGCTCAACCTGATTTACGGCAACATCCCGGAAGTGGGCGACGTGGCCGTGCTCGACAACTACGAGTTCCGGGTGCTGCAACGCTCCCGCCGCGCCGTGGAGCTGGTGCAGCTCCGCGTCACTTCCGCCGATGAGCGGGAAAGCGGATTCGAGGAAACCTTGGAGGGCTAACCTCTCCCCAGACTCAACGAAAAAGCCCGGCTGGATTCAGCCGGGCTTTTTCGTTGAGTCTGTTCTAGTTACTGCAGCCAGCTGGCGTAGCGTACGTAGTTATCGGCGGTGCGGGCCAGGCCGGCGCGCTGCTCCTCCGTCACGGGCTTAATCTTGCGCGCCGGTACCCCGGCATACAGGTAGCCCGCCTCGCAGCGGGTATTCTCCAGCACCACTGCCCCCGCCGCAATAATGCAGCCCGTGCCTACCACGGCGTGGTCCATCACAATGGCGCCCATGCCAATCAGCACATCGTCCTCCACTGTGCAGCCGTGCACAATGGCCCGGTGCCCGATGCTGACGCGGGCCCCAATGGTGGTAGCGGCTTGCTGATAGGTACAGTGGATGATGGCGCCGTCCTGCACGTTGGTTTTGTCGCCGATGCGGATGCTATTCACGTCCCCGCGGATGACGGCGGTAAACCACACCGTGCAGCCCTGCCCGAGCACCACGTCGCCGATGATGGTGGCATTATCGGCCAGAAAACACTCGGGGCCAAACTGGGGTAAGACGCCGTGGACGGGCAGGATGAGAGCAGGCATGCAGGGAATAGGGGAATGTGCTAATGTGGAATGAATGTGGAAAATGTGCTAAATACTGTTCTTGCGAAGAAGCGCAAGGAAGCAATATCCTTGTTTCGTAGCTCACCTTTACCTCAGCGCGTGAGCATGCGTTTCCAGGTGCCTTTTTCCCAGTTGTACTTGAGGGTGCTGGGTAAGGCCTGCCAGAAGTACTTGCTGGTCTCCACGGCAAAGCTGGGTTGCATGTAACAGTTGATGGTGCAGCCTTCGCACTGGGGCAAGCGGCCCTCCAGGGCGGCCAGCTGCTGTACTTCCGCCGAATGATACAGCTCGCGCAACCGGCCCTCGATGGGGAACTTCCGCTCGCCGAGGTGGTAACAGGGCAGCACCAGCTCGTTGCTGGGCGAAATGACGAGGGTAGTGCTGGCGGCCCGACAAACGGGGGCGGCTACGTGGTTGCCCCCGTCGCGGCGCAGCTGAATGAAGGCCTCGTTCAGGTACACGCCCTTGCGCCGGCCAAAAGCCGCCAGGTAATCCAGCTCTTCGGCCGTGAGCTGCTCCCCGGTGGCCACGCTGTTGTACTCAAACGCCGGGTTCAGAATCAATACCAGCTTGTTGGGCTGAGTAATTTCCTGGTAGACCTTTTCCAGATCTTTAATATTCTCCCGGAACACGGTGAACAGGATGTCGGGCCGCTCACCCAGTTCCAGCGCCACCCGGATACTTTCCAGCACAAAATCATAGCAGGCTACGCCCCGGCCTTTGTCGTGCACTTCCTTTTCCGAGGCATCCAGGGAGAAGTGCAGCATATCTACCTTGCCGCGTAGCTTCTCGGCGTATTTGGGATAAAGCAGGCAGTTGGTGGTGAGCGTGGTGATAAAGCCCATATCGTGCGCCAGCCCCACAAACTCGTGGATCTGGCGGTGCAGCAGCGGCTCCCCCCCCGTGAAATCCACCACCGAAACACCCAGCGCTTTTAGGTCGCGGAGGTTCCGGGCTACGTCTTCCAGCTGGATGTAGGGCGAAGGTTTCTCCCAGATGTCGCAGAACGAGCAGCGTGCGTTACACCGGTACGTGACGTAATAATTGCACAGAACCGGATGACGAACCAGACGCATAGACCCCAGATGTAGTTGGACCGCAGATCAAAACGGATGTAAAAACGGATAGCGCAGCTAGTACTCGCCTTGGAGACCAGGGGCTGATAGTACGGCTACGCGAAATTTCCGCCGCCATCTTCCGGTAAAGATACCACCGACGGCACGCTTTATAGCCGCTTGGTGTGTTAAACCATTCGCTATTCACCCATCCACACCCGTTTTATCCGTCCCTTATCCGTTACATCCGCTTTTTACATCTGTTTCATCGGCGGTCAGTGGAGCTTCTCGCCTTGCCACTGCAGGGGCGTAGCAGCCAGTGCAGCGGCATCCGCCGGACCATAGTGCTCCAGATAGTAGTTGCAGAAGCCTTTCAGCGGGCAGCGGGGACAATCGGGCTTGGCAAAAAAGCAGATGTGCTGGCCCAGCCAGTAGTTGTGCTTATGGAAGTTGAGCAGCACGTCCGCTTCCTTGGGCAATAGTTCAAGGAGCACGTGGTGGGCTTTTTCCGTGGATACTTTCGGCCCAATCATGCCTACACGCTGGGCTACGCGGTGCACGTGCGTATCTACGGGCAGCACGGGCTTTTGAAAGTTGAAGAGCAACACCAACGAAGCCGTTTTCAGCCCAATGCCGGGCATGTCGGTCAGCCACGCCAAGCCTTGTTCTACGGGCCAGTCAGCCAGGAAATCCAGCGTAAAAGCCCCTTGCTCCGCCTTGATGCGGCGCAGAATTTCCTGGATGCGCGGGGCCTGCGTATCGGGCCAGCGGGTGGTGCGAATGGCGTGGGCCAGCTCGGCCGTGGGGGCCTGCAGCACGCCTTCCCAGTCGCTAAAGGTTTCCAGCATTCGGTCGTAGGCCAGCTCCTCGTCGCGGTGGGTGGTGCGGTGCGACAACACGGTGCTGATGAGCTCCCGCATGGGCGTGCGCCGCGGAGTCGCATCGAGCAGGCCGTAAAAGTCGTTGAGCAGTAAGTGGTCCTGCCAGGCTTTTTCGGCGGGCGTGGCGGTATACGTGACGGACGAGGTAGGCATGCTGGGTTGTACCCCCGCGCCACGAGGCAGGTTACGCTGGCCTTTCTTAAACGCATAAAAAAATCCGGTGGCGCCACGGAGGCACCACCGGATTTCAGGAGAAATTTACGGGAAAGGATACCGACTAAATGTCGCCACGTTCCGCCGCCTTTTTCAGCTTTTCATTGGCGTAGATGGCAATTTCAACGCGGCGGTTAGCTTGCCGGCCTTCCAGCGTGGAGTTGTCGGCAATGGGCTGGCGGGAGCCGTAGCCATTTACCGTGAAGCGGGCGGCGTCTACGCCCTGCTGCTGGGTATAGTTCGCCACCGACTGAGCCCGACGAATGGAAAGCGGGTTGTTGATGGCGTCGTTGCCGCTGATGTCCGTGTGGCCTTCTACCAGCACATTGGTGTCGCCGTACTTGATGAGAGTTTTGGCCAGCTCGTCAATATTCTGCTGGGCCGTAGCCGTCAGCTCTGAGGAGTTTTTGGCGAAGAGGATACCAGAGTTGAAGGTAATTTTGATGCCTTCGCCCACGCGCTCAACGGTGGCGCCGGCCATTTCTCTACGGAGCTCTTCGGCCTGCTTATCCATGCGGCGCCCAATGAGGGCTCCACCAGCGCCACCCACGGCGGCCCCGATGATGGCACCCTTGGCAGTGCCTTTTTTACCACCAATGACGCGGCCCAGCACGGCCCCACCGGCGGCCCCGCCCAAGCCGCCAATTACGGCGCCTTTCGCGGTTTTACTCCACGGCTTTTTGGTAGTGGTCTGAGCTTGCGATGAAACGGTGCCTGTGAGCAGCATCAGCAAAGCCAGCAGCAGGGCAAAAGGAGAACGGTGCGTTTTCATGGAAAGAGAGTTAGGGAAGAAAAGACAATGTGAGAAAATACAGGAGGCACGGGCCGGATAGGTTGCTCATGATTTGGGGAGCTACCAGCGCCTGCTGCGGAAGTGTTTGCAACCACCTTGCCAGAAATATCTTCTCAGATAACGTTTCCAGAAAATGTGCCTTTTTAATCCAATTAAAGGCGTTTTAATAGCCTAAAATCACGTCTTATAATTGACGAGTTTCCTTCCGTTACCATAAAAAAAAGCCGCCTTATAAGGCGGCTTTTTTTTATGGTAACGGAAGAGAAATTAGAGCTTGCCTTGCTCGGCAGCCTTCTTCATCTTCTCGTTGGCGTAAATAGCTACTTCCACGCGGCGGTTAGCCTGCTTGCCTTCCACGGTGGTGTTGTCGGCTACGGGCTGCGAAGAGCCATAGCCTTTCGTGGATACGCGGGCTGCGTCTACGCCTTGCGTGATGGTGTAGTTGGCTACCGACTGGGCGCGGCGCTCCGACAGCGGCTGGTTGATGGCATCGGAACCCGAGTTGTCGGTGTGGCCTTCTACCAGCACGTTGGTGTCGGGGTACTTCTTCAGGACTTCGGCCATTTTCTGAATTTCCGTCATCGAAGCTGCGCGCAGGTCGCTCTTGTTGGTGTCAAACAGAATGCCAGAGTCGAAGGTGATTTTGATGCCTTCGCCCACGCGCTCCACTTTGGCATTCGCCATGTCGCGCTGCAGCTCTTCGGCCTGCTTGTCCATTTTGCGGCCAATCACAGCACCCGTAGCACCACCCACGGTAGCCCCGATGATAGCACCAGCGGCCGTACCATTTTTGCCACCAATGACGCGGCCCAGTACACCACCGGCTACGGCGCCAGCGCCAGCGCCAATGATGCCGCCTTTAGCCGTTTTGCTCATGCCGGTTTTACGGGCCCCCGAGCCATTGCCTTCGGGCAGGCTGCCGTCGCTGGCCGGTTTAGAAGATGCGCATGAGCCGAGGAACATTACCATGGCCATGAACAAGGAGAGAATCGAGTTACGTGAGTTCATTTGCATGAAACTTGGTGAAAGAGAAAAAAGGGAAACGGGAAATTCGGGAGTTTGGTGTGCTTACTGGTTTCAGCGGAAAAATGTTCGACAAACATAGCAAACGGCCTATACACCGCAGCCTGATGCCGCCATAGTTACGGCAGAAACCCGAAAAAGCCCTTCAGATGCGCCGTATACGCACCTGAAGGGCCCCTAATCAAAAAGCTCGCCGTTTTTTTGTCCGGCAGCTGTCAACTTATCTTTTGGCTTGGTTACTTGGCTTCAACCACCTCACGGGCAACCGGTTGCACCATCTGCAACAAATCGGTCAGCTGCTGCTTGAGCTCCTTGCGGTCAACAATGAAATCGAGGAAGCCGTGCTCCAACACGAACTCGGCGCTTTGGAAGCCTTTGGGCAGGTCCTTGCCAATGGTTTCTTTGATGACGCGTGGGCCGGCAAAGCCAATCAGCGCGCCTGGCTCCGAGATGTTGAAGTCGCCCAGCATGGCGAAAGAAGCCGTGACGCCGCCCGTGGTGGGGTCGGTGAGCAGGGAGATGAAGGGGACGCCGGCTTCGGAGAGCAGGGCCAGCTTGGCCGAGGTCTTGGCCATCTGCATCAGGGAGTAGCCGGCTTCCATCATGCGCGCCCCCCCCGATTTGCTGATCATCAGAAATGGTACGCGGTGCTGACGGGCATAGTCAATGGCGCGGGCAATCTTCTCCCCTACCACGGAGCCCATGGAGCCCCCAATAAATTTGAAATCCATGCAAGCCACTACCAGATCCTGGCCGTTCATCAGGCCATAAGCGGTACGCACAGCATCCTTGAGGCCCGTGGCGCGCTGGGTAGCGGCTATGCGCTGCGGATAGGCTTTGGTATCCACGAAATGCAGCGGGTCGCCGGAAGTTAGCTGCTCATCGAGCTCCGTGAACTGGTTGTTATCGAACAGGACCTCGAAATACTCGGCAGAGTTGATCCGGTCGTGGTAGTTGCACTTGGCGCAGGTATAAATTAGGCGCTTGTGCTCGGCCATGGTGGCTACCGTTTTACACTCGGGGCATTTGTACCACAGGCCATCCGGGGTTTCCTTTTTCTGGTCGGTGGGGGTAACGATGCCTTTTTCTACGCGCTTAAACCAAGACATGGAAATTTGCTGGGAAGTAGGTACTGGAAGCAGAGAATCGGATGGGTCCATACGTCGGAACCTCGGCCGATAGTGACAAAGGTAGCATCCAAATTACGCAAAAGCGGGAAGCCATTGCTGACTTCCCGCAGGTATTGTTTCAGGATTAATGCCGATTTGCCGCTTAGGCCAGCGTAATCGACTGATCGAGGTACACGTCCTGGATGGCGTGGAGCAGCTCTACTCCTTCGGCAAAAGGGCGCTGGAAGGCCTTGCGGCCCGAAATCAGGCCCTGGCCCCCGGCGCGCTTGTTGATGATGGCGGTGCGCACGGCTTCGTCGCGGTCGGTGGCACCTTTGCTTTCGCCCCCGGAGTTGATCAGGCCGATTCGGCCCATGTAGCAGTTGGCTACCTGGTAGCGCGTCAGGTCAATGGGGTTATCGGCCGCCAGGGTTTCGTACATGGCCTTGTGCGTCTTGCCAAACTTAAGGGCCGCGAAGCCGCCGTTGTTTTCAGGTAGCTTCTGCTTAATGATGTCGGCCCCGATGGTTACGCCCAGGTGGTTGGCCTGGCCGGTGAGGTCGGCAGAAACGTGGTAGTCCTTGTCGGCCGTTTTGAAGGCGTTGTTGCGGGTATAGCACCACAGCACCGTGGCCATGCCCAGCTCGTGGGCCCGCGCAAACGCGGCCGCTACTTCCTGCAGCTGCCGCCCCGACTCCTCGGAGCCAAAATAAATGGTAGCGCCTACTGCCGTCGCGCCCAGGTTCCAGGCTTCTTCTACCGAGCCGAACATAATCTGGTCGAACTTATTGGGGTAGGTTAGCAGCTCGTTGTGGTTGATTTTTACCAAGAACGGAATCTTGTGGGCGTACTTGCGGGCTACGGCCCCAAACGTGCCGAACGTGGTAGCCACCGCATTGCAGCCGCCTTCCAGCGCCAGCTTGATGATGTTCTCGGGGTCGAAGTACATGGGGTTGGGCCCGAAGGAAGCGCCAGCGGTGTGCTCAATGCCTTGGTCGACGGGCAAAATGCTCATGTAGCCGGTGCCGGCCAGACGGCCGGTATTATACAGCTGGCCGAGGCTGCGCAGCACTTGGGGCGGGCGGCTGGAGCCTACAAAAGAACGGTCGATAAAATCGGGGCCGGGCACATGCAGCTGGCTCTGCGGAATGGTGGTACACGTGTGCTGAAGCAGGGCTTCAATTTCGGCGCTGTGGGGAGCTACGGCAGCCATGGGTGGGAAAGGTAAAGGGTGGATAATTGGGTGAAAAACTTGGCTCAAAGATAGTAGCGAATTTTCACTGGCACAGCTCCCAACTTGGCCGATTGCGCCAACCCGGTGTAAGTAGCTACCTTGGCAATCATTCCGTGGCCTGTTCCAGGAGCCACCTACTTACAGCACTCACCTCACGCTCTCGTTGTGAAAAACACTTCCTCTGCCCTTCTCCTACTCGGCGCGCTGGCTTCGGCTGCTTTCTTGCCGGGCTGCGTAGCCTCCAAAAAATACGACGACCTCCGCGCCCGGCAGGCAGCCACGGAGCAGTCGTTGGCCACGGCCGAGCGGCAGCAGCGCGAGGCCGTGGCGGAGCTTAAAAAGTCGACGGACAGTATAAACGAGCTCCGGCTGCAAAACCGCCGCTTGGCCGAAGACTCCGCTCAAACGGGCAATGCCCTGCGCCGCACCCGCCAGCTCTACACCCAGCTCACTGATTCTTACGATAAGCTGCTGAAGAACTCGGACCGCGCCCTGGCCAACAAAGCCGACGACTATAACAAAGTAGCCCGCGACCTGGCCCGCCGCGAGGCCGAGCTGGGCGAGCTGGAAACTACGCTCAACCGCAGCAAAGCCGATATTGACAAGCTCAATGCTGACCTGAAAGTGCGGGAAGCGCGCCTGGCGGAGCTCCAGCAGGCCCTGGCCGACAAGGACAAAGCCGTAAACGACCTGAAAGCCAAGGTCAGCAACGCCTTGCTCTCCTTTAAAGCCAGCGACCTGCAGGTGAAAATGAAGGACGGCAAAGTATACGTGTCCCTCTCTGAGCAACTGCTATTCAAGTCCGGCTCCACCAAAGTAGACCCCAAGGGCCAGGAGGCGCTGAAGAAGCTGGCCACCGTGCTCCAGGAGCAGAAAGATGTGAACGTAGTAGTAGAAGGCCACACCGATAACGTACCGATTCTGAAAGGCACCGCGGGCATGCAGGACAACTGGGACCTGAGCGTGCTACGGGCCACGGAAATAGCCCGCCTCCTCTCTACCAATGGGGTGGCGCCGGAGCGCGTCACGGCCTCAGGCCGCGCGCAGTACGTGCCCGTATCAGCCAACGACACTCCCGCCAACAAGGCCATGAACCGGCGGACGGAAATCATTCTCACGCCCAAGCTCGATGAGTTGTTCCAGATCCTGGACTCCAACTCTTCCGCCGGCAACAAATAAGGCAGCGCAGCAAACAAGAAGCCCCGCTTGGTTTAGGCACCAAGCGGGGCTTTGTGTGTCAGGAACTGAAATTCTGGTCAGACGAGTAGTAGAGCGACTCCCCTATTTCAGCAAATTATGCACCGTGGGTAAAGCTTGCTGGGCCCAGAGGGCCATCTGCTTGCCCGAGTAGTGAAGCCCATCGTTGGTAAACTGGCTCATGTCCCCGGCGGCGCTGCGGGTAAGCGGAGTAATGTCGACATAGGCTACGCCGGCCTGCTGGCACTCTTCTTTCGCCACGGCGTTGAACTGGTCGATTTCGCCGGAAATCTTGTCTTGGTCGCGGCCCCTGGCAAAGGGCGAGCGGCCCCAGTCGGGGATAGATAGCACGATTACGCGGCCAGACCGCCCGCCGGCAAACGTCACGGCCGTTTGCAGCAGCTGCCGAAACTCGGTGCGGTAGGCGGCCAGCGGCAGGCCGCGGTATTGGTTGTTTACCCCAATTAATAAGGACACGAGGCCATAGGTCTTCTGCACGTTGGCGGCCCGAATGGCCTGCTGCAGCTCGGCGGTAGTCCAGCCGGTGCGGGCAATGATATCGGGGGTGAGCAGGTTCAGGCCTTGCGCTTGGGCCTGCCGGGAAAGCTGCACGCCCCAACGGTCTTCGGCCGCCGCACCTTCCCCGATGGTGTAGGAGTCGCCGAGGGCAAGGTACTCGATGCCCGGCTGCCCCGGTCCTGGCAGGGGCGTGGTGGCCGGGCCACCCGTTGGGGCGGGCGCTACGGGTGCAGAGGTGCAGCCAAAGGCGAGCAGCAGCAACAGCCCAAACAGGAAACGCATCGGTTTGCTCATGGAAGCAGAAAGCATAGACTTCTATACGCCAAAAAGGGCCGGCCTAGATTGGCCAGCCCTTTCGCTTAACTCTATCGAGCACCAGATAGTGCCGCTTACCCGATTGCCTGGGCCAGATCCTCAATCAAGTCCTCGGCATCCTCAATGCCTACACTAAGCCGGATCAGGGAGTCGGAAAGGCCCGCTTTGCGGCGTTCCTCGGCCGGAATGCTGGCGTGCGTCATGGTAGCTGGGTGGCCCGAGAGGCTTTCTACCCCGCCCAGGCTTTCGGCCAGGGAAAACAGCTGAAACTTCTCCAGGGTAGCAACGGCATCTTCTTTCCGGTCGCCTTTCAGCACAAAGGAAATCATGCCGCCAAAGTCGCGCATCTGCCGCGCCGCAACCTCGTGGTTGGGATGATCCTGGAAACCGGGCCAGAACACTTTCTCCACTTTGGGGTGGGCCTTGAGGTACTCGGCTACTTTGCGGCCATTTTCGCAGTGGCGCTGCATGCGCACGTGCAGGGTTTTCAGGCCGCGCAGCACCAGAAAGCAGTCCTGGGGGCCGGGCGTGCCCCCGCAGGCGTTCTGGTAAAAGCTCAGGCGCTGGTGCAGCTCGTCGTCGTTCACCACCACGGCGCCCATTACGGTGTCGGAGTGGCCGGCCATGTACTTGGTGAGCGAGTACATCACCATATCGGCGCCCAGCTCCAGCGGGGTTTGCAGGTAGGGCGTGGAGAAGGTGTTATCAACTACCAGCAGGGCCCCGGCTTTTTTGGCAACGGCTGAGGCCGCCGCAATGTCGATAACGTTCAGCAGCGGGTTGGTAGGAGTTTCCACCCAAATCAGCTTGGTACGTTCCGTCACGGCGGCTTCCACGGCCGTCATGTCGTGCATGGGCACGAAGTGGAATTTGATGCCGTAGGCCGCGTATACTTTGGTAAACAGCCGGTAAGAGCCGCCGTACAGGTCGTTGGTGCTGATGACCTCGTCGCCGGGCTGCAGCAGCTTCACGATGCAGTCGATGGCGGCCATGCCCGAGGCGAATGCCAGGCCATGCTTACCGTTGTCGAGGGCAGCCAAAGCATCCTGGAGCTGGCTACGCGTAGGGTTGTGGGTGCGGGAGTACTCGAAGCCTTTGTGGTCGCCGGGGGAGCGTTGCACGTAGGTCGAGGTCTGGTAAATCGGCGTCATAATGGCCCCGGTTTCGGGGTCGGGATGCACACCGGCGTGAATGGCTTTGGTTCCGAATTTCATAAGGGGGGGACTGGGGTTCGGCGGAATCTGAGGAATACTGCCACAAAGGTAGGAGGGTTTAGGCAGAGGTGCCGGGGCCGGAAAACGGCAGGAACCGAGGCCGCTATTTTCCCCAGGAAATAAGCAGGTTGCCTTTGGAATATAGGCCTCAGCTACGGTATCTTGCCCGGTTATACCTATTCACACGTTACCTATTACTGCTTGAAAAGACTTCTACTTCTCGCTACAATGGTAGGCCTGCAACTAACTACTGCGGCCGCTCCCGCTCCTGCCGATTCCGTTGACCGTGAAAAAGCCTACGTCGATTCGGTGCATGCCACCCTGCACTACCAGACCGGGCATATCGTTCTGCCCGATAACTTAGGTACGCTTGATGTTCCCAAGGGCTTCCGCTTTCTTGACGCCGAGCAAAGCAACTACGTGCTGACCAAGCTCTGGGGCAACCCCGAAGGCGGCTCCCTCGGCATGCTGCTGCCCGACGACCGGGGCCCTTTGTCGGACAACAACTGGGCTTTCGATATTGAGTACGACCCCTCGGGCTACGTGGAGGACGACGATGCCGCCGACATCGACTACGACGACCTGCTCAAGGAAATGCAGGACGATACAGAAGCCGCCAATGCCGAGCGGGAAGAGGCCGGCTTTGGGCGCGTGCTGCTCATTGGCTGGGCCGCCAAACCCTACTACGACCCAAAGCTAAACGTGCTGCACTGGGCTAAGGAGCTACGCTTCAGCGGCACCTCCGAAACTACCCTCAACTACAACGTGCGTCTTTTGGGCCGCAAAGGCGTACTCAACCTGAACGCTATTGGCAGCATGCCCCAGCTGCCCGAAATCCGCCGTACTATTCCGAGCATTATCAAAAGCGTAGCGTTTGCCAAAGGCCAGCAGTACGCCGATTTCAACCCCAGCATCGACGAAGTAGCTGCCTACGGTATTGGAGGCCTAGTTGCGGGCAAAGTGCTGGCGAAAGTGGGTGCTTTGGCCTTGTTTGCCAAGTTCTGGAAGGTGATTCTGGCGTTAGTAGCAGGTGGCTGGACGGCCATTCGTCGGTTCTTTGGCAGCAAGACCGCCGACGAATAGGCGGCCACCGTCAAGCCAAGGGCCACCACTTGCGCAGCTTTTTGCCTCGTTCTTTCGTTCTACCTTCGGGCCGGCTGTTTCCAGCCGGCCCGTTTGTATTTACGCTGCCTATGGCATTCCTGAAAGAGCTTTTTCACCAGAACAAATCCACGCTGGCCTTGCTGGTGCTACTGGCCGTCATGCCTTTGCTCGGCGACAGCGCCCTGGCCTGGGTGCTGCATCACAACCGCGAGTTGCTGGTCCACCCCACTGCCTGGCAGATGCTGCTCTACTTTATTGTAGTAGCCATAGCCATGACGCTGGCCCTCACGCACACCACCGTGGTGGTACTCATCACCGCCTTCTACTTCGACTGGGCCGGCTTCCCTGGCATGCTGCTCACCTACATGCTGGCCGCCCTGTTCGGACACATGCTGGCTACTTCCCTCGATAAAGGCAAGCTCATTCGGCTGCTGGAGAGCTTTCCCAAGGCCCACGCCGTCATGCACGAGCTGCGTGGCGACAGTTGGCGCCTAGTGTTGCTTACCCGCCTGTCGCCGGTCCTGCCCTTTGCGCTTATCACCTTTATTCTGGCGGTGGTAGGTGTGCCGCGCCGGCAGTTTCTTACGGCTTCGGTTGTAGGCATGCTGCCCCGCACCGTCTTTTTCTACTGGCTGGGCACAAAAGCCCAGGACGTATTGCTGCTGATTCAGGACCCGGAAACGGGCACGGCCGGAAAAGTACTGGTGGCCTTGCTGCTGGCTGTATCCGCCTTTGGGCTTTACTACCTGTTTACCCGGGCCCTGAAGCGCGTGCTGAAAAAGGGCGCGGAAAAAGACCTGCAAAATGACAGCTGAAATTCAGCATCTTGCAGTCTTTTTACAAAAAAAGCAGCCAAAAAGCCGCTCCATGCTTGCATAGCCCAGACTTACCCTGCTATCTTTGCACAACCAAAACGGAAAAACGTTTCCGGTCTGGCACTTGGTTGCATAGCTCAATTGGATAGAGCATCTGACTACGAATCAGAAGGTTTAAGGTTCGACTCCTTATGCGACCACAAAAAAGGCCTCTAGCATTGCGCTAGAGGCCTTTTTTATTTCCGGGTGGCAGTTTGGGCGGCACACATAGCCTAAAACGTGTTTTGACCAGGAGAATTTACCAGCGACTGTAAGGCACCTGCTTAAAGCATATTCGAATAGATTACCTTACTTAAAACGACCATTTAAGTAAACCCCTTTTCTTTTGTGATGCCTTCAGCCAAGCAGCAAGTGACCTCCTCCCAGCAAACTGGACCGCTGTAAAGTAGAGGAATCAGGCACTTGTCGTACCTTAAAACCAAGAGACACGTGCCATGAAAAAGACGAAGTTTACCGAGGCGCAGATCGTGTTTGC